>WAPW01000022.1 GCA_015520565.1 Candidatus Aciduliprofundum sp.
TTTCCAAATGGCTTTAAGGTATTCTAAAAGCAATCCCAAGGTGTATATAGGGGATTCCGAGTTTAGGGATGTGAAAGGAGCCAAGAGCGTAGGGATGCTCACAATAAAAATAGGAAATGATAGCACAGAGGCAGATTATAAAGCACCGAATCTTTTAGAAGCTGTTAAAATATTAAAAACTCTCACTCTGTAATATTTTCAACGACCTTCTTTCCCTTGTCAGTTATCTTCAAAATAATTATTTTCTTTATCAACCCCATATCTTGAAGCTTTTCAACAATGCCCTCAAACTCTTCTTGGGATAATTGATGTTTTTGCAAAATTTCATCAATGCTTGCCCCCTGATTCACAAGCAATAAAACCAATCTCTCAGTTTTGTTTAGTTTTGAAATTATCTGAGAGTACATATACTCTTCAACAATAAGATTGAACAATTGCCAGAAGAAGTCCCTTTTTAATGGGGGTGTAATTACATAAATATCTTTAATTTCATCCTCCTTTTTCTCTTTTATGTATATAACTCCAACATTTGAGAATCCTGTAGAAATCGTTCTTCTCTCCAATTTCAGTATGTTTTCAACATTTATGGTATAATTTGTAGGAATGAAAGTTAGCTCCGATTTACCCACTCTCAAGAATCCCTTGCTCCAATCATCCCCAATTTTGTAGTTTATTGGTATGGAAGAAATTAACAGAGTGAGCAAAGATTTTTTAAAATTTCTAATGCAATTTCCATAGCCAGAGAATAATGTGTAAATTTTCTCCCTGCTTATTATATCTAAAAATTCAATCAAAAGGGTGGGGCGACCTTCCTTTATTGCTGGAAGAGTGATTCTCTTATCCACACTTATTATTGAGATTAGAGGAATTTTATGTTCTTTCTCTCCAACAATTATTATCTCCTTCTGGGTTAAATATATCTTTCCCTGCAACCATGGCTTATCCGTATAAACGATGAATCCTCGCCCATAGGGATGGATATACTCTACATCACATTTAACCATCTCCCCTACCTCTTAATGGTCATAAAGACCTCATATTCCTCTCCTATTTTCACATCGTTTATCTCCACATCATCCCTACTTTTTAGCATCTCTAAGAATTTATGCATCTCGTTTAAGTCCTTGAATGAGAATTTGAGAATTCCAGAGTTGTAATCAAGGGTATCTACCACTTCCATTGCCCTATCCGCTGTAAGTGTCTGCTGTGGCTCTTCCATTGCCTTCTTGTAGAGAATTTCATTTATCTTCTCCTCAAGCTCTCCTAACCTAAATGGCTTAACAAGGTAATCATCAGCTCCCGACTTCATCGCCTCTATAACGGTGTTTAAATCTTTTATGCCTGTAATAATTATTATGACAACTTGCTTAGAATGAGCCCTTATGGATTTTAAAAGGTCTAAGCCATTGGCGTCCTTGAGCATTAAATCTAAGAGAATTACATCAACCCTCTTGCTCTTCTCCAAAATGGACATTGCATCTTTTGCACTTTCTGCAATTTTTACATCAAATCCTCGCTTAGATAGGTACTGTCTTATTATCTCTGCAAGCTCCTTGTTATCATCCACAATTACTACATTCAAATTTCCGTCCATAGTCGTAGCTTGAAAAAGATATATAAATTCATTTCTAAATCGTTATCAAAGATGATAATTAATCTACCTACAATTTTTATACTCCCAGCAAATACGCTTATTGTGTATTATTTGCACATATTTGACCCTTGGAACTTCCCGCTATGCACATGCCCAAAAAAGTACAGTGTGGACCCATATACAGGGTGTGAGCATAGATGCATTTATTGCTATATAACTTCATACATTCCTGAGCCATGGAGAGTTCGCCCAAAAAGAGAGTTTCTAAAACTCTTTGAAAGGGACTTGAAAAAAGCAAAGATATTGCCAATCTCCATGAGCAATTCATCTGACCCGTATCCAAGGATGGAGAGAGAAAAAAGAATAACTAGGGGCGCTTTGGAATTAATGAAAAGATACAAATTTCCAGCTTTGCTCCTTACAAAATCAAATCTTGTGGAGAGAGATGTGGATATTCTTTCCTCCATGAAGAGCGTGGTTGCCATAACGATTACTACCCTTGATGAAAATTTGGCAAAGAAACTAGAGCCCATGGCCCCGAGCCCTGCTAAGAGGTTGGAAACTTTGGAAAAACTCATGTCCAAAGATGTGCATACCATAGTTAGACTTGATCCGATAATTCCAACCATAAATGATAATATTGCAGAGATTGAGAATATGATTAAAGAATTTGCCAACATTGGTGTTGAGCAGATAATAAGCTCTACATACAAAGCCAAACCCGACAATTTTTCAAGGGTAACTGGCGTGTTTAAGGAGTCATCTCAAAAATTGAGAGAAATATACTATAAGAATGGAGAGATGGTTAGGGGAATAAGATACGCCCCCAAAGAGTTAAGGTTTAAGATTTTGAAAAATGTGAGAGATATAGCAAATAAATACAATATACCTTTTTCAGTTTGCAGAGAGGGTTTGCCCTTAAACACGGCAAAGACATGTGATGGTAGTCACTTGCTATATGTTTAAATTCAATAAGTGTATATCTTCCTTTATGACCTACATAGATTTAAATTACCAGCCGAGAGAGAGTGATTTATTAGTTTGGTTCCGTGCTGAGCCACCTGCAGGGAAAGATATGCGTTATGTTGCCGATAGAATTGCAGAGGAATCATCCATAGGCACTTGGACAGACCTCAAAACTCTACTCCCAGATATTTGGGAAAAATTAAGAGCAAGAGTATATGAAATAGACGAGAAGAATAAGTATGTGAAGATTGCGTATCCATTGCATCTATTTGAAGTGAAAAATATGCCTGCAATACTGGCAAGCGTTGCTGGTAATGTATTTGGCATGAAGAGCGTAGAAGCTTTGCGTGTGCTTGATATAAGATTTCCCAAAGAGCTTGTTAAGGAGTACCCAGGGCCAAGGTACGGAGTTCAAGGAGTTAGGGAAATGACTAAAGTATACGATAGGCCATTTCTTGGCACGATAATAAAGCCAAAGATTGGATTGCCAGCAAAGATGCACGCAGAAGTTGCCTATGAAGCTTGGGTTGGTGGATTGGATATTGTAAAGGATGACGAGAATCTTGCATCGCAGGATTTCAACAGATTTGAAGATCGCTTATCGCTAACTTTGGAGAAGAAGGACCTGGCTGAAGAGGAAACTGGAGAGAAGAAAATTTATCTGGTAAATATAACTGCTCCCTATCCAGAGATGCTTAAGCGTGCAGAGCTTGTTCAAGATTCTGGCAATGAGTTTGTCATGATTGATGTGTTCATCTCAGGATTCTCTGCCGTGCAGGGTTATCGCGAAGAGGGATTTAGAATGGCTATACATGCGCATAGGGCAATGCATGCTGCAATAACTAGAAATCCTACGCATGGGATAACTATGCTCACTCTAGCAAAGGTCTATCGCCTCTTGGGTGTGGATAATCTCCACATTGGCACAGCTGTGGGAAAGATGGAGGGTAGCGCGAAAGAAGTTAGTGGGATAAGAGAAGAAATACAGCTTGAGGATCTACCCTCTAACGAAAATAGATTTGAGCAAAAATGGTATGGAATAAAACCAGTTTTGGCTGTGGCCTCTGGAGGATTGCATCCGGGCCATGTGCCAGCCGTTATAGATATTCTTGGAAAGGATATAGTCATACAGGCGGGCGGTGGCGTGCATGGGCATCCTGATGGTACGAGAATGGGTGCGAGAGCTATGCGCGAAGCGCTAGAGGCAAAGATGCAGGGAATTCTGCTGGAGGAATACGCCAAAGAGCACGAGGCACTTCGCAGAGCTTTGGAGAAATTTATGCATTAATCTCAAATTTTCTTTGCCATATATGGCCCTAATCTCTCGTATCCAAGCTTGCGGTAGTAATTGCGCACTCCAATCCCGCTTATAACCACAACCCTCTCTACTTCCCACTCTTCTTTTGCAATTCTCTCTGCCTCTTTCATCAACTCTCTTCCAAATCCATGATGCTGCCATGCCTCTTTCTCTTTCTCTCCCACAGGCACTTCTTTCCCGAACACTTTTACTTCGCGTACAATGGCGGCGTGGTGCATTTCAGCACGATGGGCATGCTCACTGGGTAATCTTAATCGGAGAAATGCAGCTATTGAATCTTCATCTTTATCCTCAAAGGATAGAAAAACTTCCTTGCCCAAGGAGGCATCATAGTCCCTGCGCACAATTTCAAAATTTTTACCTCCTTTGCGACCAACTTCTCTGCACCTTATATCGGGACACCTTATTCCCCTCTTTTCCATTTCTTTAAGGACTATTACCCTCAAATCTCCCTTTTTCACTCCTGCCTCTATAAACTTTGCAGGAATGTCCCTTTGAATCCTTTGTATGCGAATCCAAGGGGGTACAATGCTTATCACCTTGATTAACAATTCTATCATCTCATCAAGGGTGTAGGGCTCATACTCTCCTCTTTTCCACATATCGTAGAGCTCGGTGCCTTTGACCACGAGCGTAGGATAAATTTTGAGCATATCCGGCCTGAAATTTGGATTTTCAAAAATCTCTTTAAATGCTTTATAATCTCTCTCGGGAGTGCTTCTTGGTAGGCCCGGCATCATATGGTAATTTATTTTGAACCCTGCATCCTTTGCAAGGCGAGTGGCGAGGATGCTCTCTCTTATTGTATGCCCTCTCTTTACCTTCTCTAATATATCATCATAAACGGTTTGTATTCCCAATTCAACCCTCGTTGCCCCCAATTTTAAAGCGAAATCAATCTCCTTCTCCATAAACCAATCTGGGCGTGTCTCCACGGTGAGACCAATGCATCTGTTCTTTGCATCTTCGTTTATTAACTGTGCCTCCTCTAAATTCTTTGCATCAATGCCATTCATAGCGTCAAATGCACGCTTTACGAACCATTCTTGATAACTTTGAGGCCTAGCTGTGAATGTACCTCCCATAATAATGAGGTCTATTTTGTCCGTAGGGTGCCCTATTGCCCTCAATTGCTCTATCCTTGCCTTTGTTTGCTCATAAGGGTCAAAATTGTACTGTGCAGCCCTAAGTGCCGCTGGCTCGTGCCCTGTATAGCTTTGAGCTGTGCCCTTCTCTGGGCCTCCAGGGCAGTATATGCATTTTCCATGAGGGCATGGGAATGGAGAGGTCATAATTGCCACAACAGCCACACCACTTAGAGTGCGCGATGGCTTTTTCACCAAAATACTATGATATTTCTCAACAATATCCTGTGGCAAGTGCTTCATAATCTCAGAATTTCTTGGATTTGGTATCCTGTACTTTTTTGCAATTCTGCTCTTCCATCTCTCCAAATCCTCCTTGCTCTTTATCTCTCCTTTCCGAAAAATTCTCTCTAGCTCTTCGTAGAATCCCACATTCTTCCATGCAAATGCCCTTTTTAATTTTTCTATGGAAAATTTGAAATTGAAGAATGAGATTTAGTTTTATGATCGTAAAATACCGCTTCTGGTTTGAGTCCCCAGCTGGCTATGTTTTTGGCCCTGGAAGTTATCAAATCCTCAAAGAGATTGAAAAAACAGGAAGTTTGAGAAAAGCAGCCAATAATTTAGGAATGTCCTACAGGCATGCGTGGGGATTAATAAAGGAAATTGAGGAGAATTTAGGGGTAAAAATAATAACCTCTCATCGTGGAGGAAAAGAAGGAGGAGAAAGTACGATTACGGAAGAGGGTATAAAATTGCTCAGAGAGTATGAAAAGTATGAGAGAGTTTTCAATTATGTTGTTAAGCATCCTTACATAAAACCCTCAATAACAGTGGATGGAATATTAGTTGAGAATGGAAAAATTTTGCTTGTAAAGAGGGGCAGAGAGCCATTTAAGGGTATGTACGCGCTCCCGGGAGGGTTTGTGGAATATGGAGAGAGAACTGAAGATGCGATAGTTAGGGAGATGGAGGAAGAAACAGGATTAAAAACTGAAGTTATAGGGCTTTTTGGAGTTTATTCGGACCCAAAAAGAGACCCTAGGGACCACACAATAACTGTAGTTTACGAGCTTAAAAGATTGGGGGGAGAATTGAAGGGAGGTGATGATGCATCCTATGCTGCCATATTCCCCTTGGATGAGCTCCCCGAGCTAGCGTTTGACCATGCAAAGATTATTAAAGATTTTAAAAAGAAAATCAATAAATGACTATGCTCTTGAGAGGAAAGTGCCTGCCTATAATCTCCTTTGCCAATTTTAGATTTTTCCCTTCTTTACCTATAGCCCTTGCCTTGTCCCTTGGGTCCACGAACACCGTTATGCTGAATTGATTATCTACATTTTCAACTTTGATATTTTTCACACGAAATCTATGGAAAATGTTCTTTGTAAATGCGACTATGTCTGGAGAATACTCCACAACCATAACATTTTTCTTTATTAGATTTCGCACTGTTTGAATCTTTGAACCGTTGTTCTCCAGTGCCTTTCTCAGGTTTCTTGGATATACAACAAATACAACAAGGTTATCACTTTCAATGCAGTCCTTGACTTGGGCATTGGTGGCAGCTTCAAATATGGAAATATACCGAAGTGTCTGTGCATCAAGTTTGATGTTTACCATTATTTCACCATGCGCAATAACTTACCCTCTCCCTCATCTACTATGGTTAGTACTGAAACATTGAAGGGCTTTCCGCAAAGGGCTCCAAGCTCTATCCCATCTCCGTCAAACATAATTTTTGGTATGTTCCATCCCTGAATCTCTTCTTTTTCTGGGCAGTTATCCGCTACAATTATTAATTTTGCCTCTCCTTTATCTATGGCTTTTCTTGCTTGCTTTATTCCATAATAAACTTTTCCCGTATTGAGTATCTTTTTTAGCTCTTTTCTTATATCTTCCCTATTCATTTAACTCACCTCTTTTTCGGCTTGTATATTAAAGTTACCGCACCAGTACCTAAGGTAACTGGTTGCCCAACAATAATGTTTTCGGCTACACCCCTAAGCTTATCTTCCTCGCCTAAAACTCCCGCAGTCAATAGATGCTTTGCAGTAATTTCAAATGCTGCTCTCGCTAATACGCTCTCTTTCTCACCTGCAATTCCATGCCTTCCTATTGCCTCCACAGTACCATTGTAAGTCATTATGTCGGCAACGAGCATTATATGGCGAATATCAACATTCAAACCCTGCTGCTGCAAGGTGTTAATTGCCTCTTCCATAATAGCATTTCTGGCAGCTTCAATACCTAGCACATCTGCAATTTCAATTATATTGTTGGTCCTCGTTCTAGCTCCATCTACCTCATCAATATCCAAAACATCTTTGAGGTTTGAACCCTGTGTATATATGACCCATTCCCTATTGTCTTGACTTTTCCTAACTATTGCCCTTGATATGCCCTTTATGCCACGAAGAGTTAGGGATTTTACATTCTCCGTAAGTTGATACAATTTCTTGTAGGAAGGCTCTGAGAGCTTAATTTTTATTCTATCCTCTTCAATTTCCACCGTTAATTTTTGGAGTTTTAGCTTGCTTAAGCCCTCAACAATATCCTCTTTCTTTATTCCCCTATTTTCCATCTTCTTCTTATCTGGAACTATCACAACGGACATATCTGCTATATTCGTTATGACATTTCCAACATCAATTATATTCGTGCTCTCAATTTTCTTAGCAACTTCTTTAACCTTATCCTCATCTTCTCTTATTCCCTCTTTTAAATGAATTTGCATAACTGGTGTAGAAGGCATGCTCCTTGCATCCACAATCTCAATCAACCTTGGCAAACCTAAGGTAACATTCATCTCTGCAACACCAGCGTAGTGGAAAGTTCTAAGAGTCATCTGAGTACCTGGCTCACCGATGCTCTGAGCAGCTACGATACCCACTGCTTCATAAGGATCAACTTCTCTCTTCTTGTACACTTCAACTGCCCGCTCTACAACCTTATTGAATTCTGATTTTTTGAGAGAGAATTCTTCTTTTGCATCTAACAATTTTTGAATTATGGAGTATGGCAATTTTATTCCGTACTTCTTTTCAATATCTTCCATAAGTTTCTTCTCTTCTTCGCTCATCTCTTCAAACTTCTTTATCTTTATCTCTCCTTGCTCCTCTAAAATTCCATAGGAGAATTTTGTTATTCTCTTCAAATATGTTCCATCTTCCCTCTTGAATTCGGATATGGGTATGGCGGATATATCTTGGATCTCTTCAATTTTGAGCAAGGTTTTTAATTTTTTAGTTGTTTTCTTTATTATGCCTTTCATATTCTCATAAGGCCTTATCTCGCTTATCTTTACCCTATAATTTGCCTCAGAGCCCTTGAGAGTTATGTACCCATATGTTGGAAGCTCTATCTCTTTCTTAATTTCAAAATCCACCGCATAATACACTGGAGCGTTGAGCCTTATTTTGTCAACATTTTCAATCTTATCTTTCCAGAGTAGATTCATTTACTTCCTCCTCCTTAAAAGATACTTCTCTCCAAGAACATCGGTTAGAATCTCATCCATATCCACATTCTCTCCGCCTGAACTGCGAGTGGGGTCAACACCATCCTCACCATATAGGAACTGAACAACATTGCCAGCGGTATCTACAACTTTTCTATCTTCTATGACTTTCAGATCCTCAAGTGCGTTGATTAACCTTCTCTGCATATAACCGCTGCGAGATGTACGAACTGCCGTATCCACCAAACCTTCTCGTCCACCCATTGAGTGGAAGAAATACTCTGTTGGGCTCAGTCCCTTCTTGTAGGAGGATTCTACGAATCCCCTTGCCAAAGCGCCTAAATCTCCACGCTTGAAATGAGGCAATGTGCGGTCTTGATAGCCACGATGCAATCTTTGACCTCTCACCGATTGCTGTCCAATGGAGCCTGCCATCTGAGATAAGTTGAGCATAGATGCCCTAGCTCCGCTCCTTGCCATAATGACGGATGAATTCTCCAAACCTAAGTGCTTGCTTGCAATCTTACCCGCTTCATCTCTTGCATGTGCTAGAACACGCATTATTTCCATTTCCAATGTTTCCTCTACGCTCCTTCCTGGAGCTGGTTGTAAGAGCCCTTGCTTGTACAACTCAATTAATTCATCCGTCTTCTTTATTGATTCTTTTATTATCTCGTGAATCTGAATGATTGCCTCTTCGGGTATATCTTCATCATCTATGCCCGATGTGAATCCACGATAGGATATTACTCCTACGGCTAATCTTGTCATATTGTCTATGAACTTGCGTGCCTCATCACTTCCCCTCTTTGCAATTCTGTCAAGCAATTTTCCCTTCATTGAACCAATTGCATTTTCATCTATCGTGCCTGCAACAAGCTTTCCATTGCGAATGACTACATAGGCATCTATGGGGCAAGCCTCATGCACACATTTGTTATTGCACACGGAAGGGTCGCAAATCTTGCTCTTAAACTCCATATTCAAATCCTTTGGAAGGATTAGAGAGAATAATTCTTTACCATAATAGAACTCGTTTCCATTTTCATCCTTGTGAGGCTCTGGAAGCTCATCATAATCTAAGTATGAAAGCATATGAATTGCCTGCTCCTTTGTGAATTTTGGATTTTTATGGGTGAGCAGGAACATTGCTGTTATGTGGTCATGTATACCTCCAATAATGGGGCCTCCAAATCTCGGAGACAATATGTGCTCTTGCACAAGCATCAAAATCTTCGCTTCAGCCCTAGCTTCCTCGCTCTGAAGTACATGAAGATTCATCTCGTCTCCATCAAAGTCTGCATTGTAGGGAGGGCAAACTGCGAGGTTAAAGCGGAATGTGCGGTTTGGCATAACCCTAACGAGATGCCCCATCATGCTCATTCTATGCAAAGATGGTTGTCTATTAAAGAGCACTACATCTCCATCTATGAGATGCCTTTCTACAACCCATCCAATATCAAGCTTCTTCGCCACATCCTCTGCATTCCTATCCGTAATCTTTATTCTTCTCCCATCTGGCCTAATAACATAATTTGCACCGGGCACATACTTATCTCCCTTTGGATTTGAGCCTCTTCTCACTATCTCTCTCATCTTCTCAATATTGTACTCAGTTACTGTTATTGGCACCGTTAGCTCCCTAGCAGCTGCTTCAGGCACACCCACTTCATTTATTGACAAAAATGGCTCTGGAGATATAACGGTACGAGCTGAGAAATTAACTCTCTTACCGGACAAGTTTGACCTGAACCTTCCTTCCTTGCCTTTTAGACGCTGCACGAGGGTTTTTAAAGGTCTGCCGCTGCGATGCCTTGCGGGAGGTATGCCCGAAGTTTGATTATCAAAATAAGTGGTGACATGGTACTGCAAGAGCTCCCACAGATCCTCAATTATGAGCTGTGGTGCACCACTATCTCTATTCTCTCTCAACCTTTGATTTATCCTTATTATATCCACAAGTTTGTGGGTTAAATCATCCTCACTCCTCTCTCCAGTTTCAAGGGTGATTGTGGGGCGAACATTGACTGGTGGCACGGGGAGAACTGTTAAAACCATCCACTCGGGCCTTGCAGTTTCAGGATTTATTCCCAGCAATGGTAAATCTTCATCAGGTATGCGCTCTAACCTCTCACGAATCTCCTTAGGAGTTAATTTTCTGCCTTCTTCTCTAAATGTTGTAGGCTTATCCAGTGTAATCTTTTTCTGCTCGGCGCCGCAGTGAGGGCATATTGGACGTGAGGCGGCATCTTCAATTATTTTCTTAGTTATTAGCATCAATTCTAAAGGTGAAGCCCCCATCTTCTTTGCTTCTTCAATCTTCTGCTTGTAAATTTCAATTTCATCATCCTTGAGCTTTATTCTTCCACACTCGCGGCAGGTAGCATCAAGATAGTTCTTTATATTCTTTACAAATCCTACATGGATTACGGGCATTGCAAGCTCTATGTGTCCAAAGTGGCCAGGGCATTCATCTACCTTGCCACCGCAGGTTTTGCATCTTAATCCTGGCTCAATTACACCCATGTGCAGGTCCATAAGACCCTTGTCTATTGGAAAGCCATCATCATCATAAGTATCCGCCGTTATTACCTTAACCGCACTCATTCTTCTTATTTCATCTGGAGATAGCAAGGCGAATTTTATGGAATTTATTCTCTTTGTCAATCCAAAAATGTGATGGCTCATTTCATATCACCTACCCTTAAACGCATAATTACACCAAGCGAGGCAAGCTCATCATGCATAAGCTTGAAAGCATAACTTGTTTCTATTGGATATATGTTTGTGGTATTTCCACAAACTGGGCAACGGAGAATTCCGCGCTTTCTATCAAACATTGCTATATGCCCACACTCAGGATTGCCACAAACATAGAGCACGGTACCATCAGAATTGTCCAATAATCTATCCTTTATGACCATCGCAGCTCCATGGCCAATTAGAGTATCTCTCTCCATCTCTCCAAACCTCAATCCTCCAAGCCTTGAGCGTCCTTCGGTTGGCTGCCTTGTTAGAATCTGCACAGGTCCTCTAGAACGAGCGTGGAACTTGCCAGCAACCATATGATGCAGTTTTTGATAATAAATCACGCCAATGAATATCTCCGCTTCTATCTTCCTTCCCGTTATGCCATCATACATTATCTCCTTGCCATTGTACTTGAATCCATTCTTAACTAGTGCTTCTCTCAATGCCTTCTCAGGCTCGCCGCTGAAAACTGTACCATCTACGAATCTTCCCTCTAAAGAGCCAACCTTGCCACCAATCATCTCAAGTATATGCCCAACAGTCATTCTTGAAGGAATTGCGTGGGGATTTATTATCAAATCAGGTATGATTCCACTTTCGGTAAAGGGCATATCCTCTTGAGGAATTATAGCACCCACAACGCCTTTCTGGCCATGACGAGATGCAAATTTATCACCCAACTCTGGGATGCGCTGGTCCCTAACTTTCACCTTTACAAGCCGAGAATTGTTCTCACTAACAGTTAGCAATACCGAATCAACCCAACCCTCTTCCTCAGGTCTCATTGTAACGCTACTCTCTCTCCTCTTCTGCGGTCCTAAAAGCTCACTTTCCTCTTCTAAGAACCTTGGTGGTGAGGTCTTGCCTATCAGAACATCTCCACCTTTAACATACACCTCGGGTGAGATTAAGCCATCCTCATCTAAGAGCTTGTATCTATCTTCTGTCATAGCTCCGCGAACATCGGGACTTGGAATTTCAAATCTATCCTCTTGCCCACCTGGATAGCGGCGCTCTTCGCTCTTGTATGTTCTGAAGAATGTGCTCCTTCCAAATCCTCTCTCCACAGAGGCTTTGTTCATAACTATTGCATCTTGGATGTTGTAGCCATGGTAAGAAATTATGGCAACCACTGCATTTTGTCCAGCAGGCCTGCGCATGAAATTCACAAAGTCCATTGTTTTTGTTCTAACAATTGGGGCTTGAGGATAATGCAATAGGTGTCCACGAGTATCTGGCCTGCGTCTGTAGTTGGCAGCTGGCAAGCCTAAAGATTGCTTAAGCATTGCAGCACCCATGGTGATTCTTGGTGATGAGTTGTGGTGGGGATAGGGCACACATCCTGCTACTGCTCCCAAGATGAGCAATGGATCAATTTCCAAATGAGTGTGCTCCATCGTTATCTTCTTTTCCACATCAAATTCTGCACCACAGTGCTTGCATTTAAGCGTTACTCTCTCACCCTCTCCCGGATTTACCCATTCAACATCGTTCCTGCCCAATACCCTTCCACAATGGGGACATCTTTCAGGAACATCATAGGCATAAACGGCAATGTAGGCATTTTCTTCCTCCTCTGCATCAATCCATTCTACAACTCCCTCTCTCACCAAATCTTCAATATCCATCTTTCCCCTGCGAAGGAGCTCTCTGTGCCTGCTCGTGTATTTCACATTTCCATTCTCCACCACGAGCAATGGTCTTCTTATTCTTCCCTTATCAGAATTTACCATAACTTCGTTGGTTGTGTCATCGTACCTAACATTTATCTGATGTGATATTAGCCCCTTCCTTCTCCTGCTTCTTATCTCATTCGTTAGCGCCAAACCATCTTTATGATAACCCACAAGATTTCCATTCAAATACACTCTTGCAAGCTCTCCCGTTTCGTACTGCCTTTCCTCAACTCCCAAACTCTTGAGAATCTTTAAAACTTCCTCTTCAGGATAGCCCTCCGAGACATCAATTATTAGGGCTGCATTCTTCACCAATCCGCAATTTTGGCCTTCTGGCGTTTCATTTGGGCACAATCTTCCCCACTGTGTAGGATGCAGATCCCTAGCTTCAAAATGTGGCTGTGAGCGGGTTAATGGGGAGATTATACGGCGCAAATGGCTTAGGGTGCTCATATGGGATGTTCTATCCAATAATTGTGATACGCCAGTTCTTCCGCCAACCCAGTTACCAGTGCTCATGGCATGCATTATCTTCTGTGTCAAAACATCCTGCCTTATGGAGACCCTTATTCTTATCCCCTTCTTGCGATTGTAAGTCCTCTCTAATTGATACTTCAAATCTTTCATCAACGCTTCAAAGGCCATTCTAAATAGCTCTTCAAGCAAATCCCCGGACAATTTTAATCTCTTATTTGCAAGATGGTCTTTATCATCTTCCTTTCTCAATCCAAGATGCAACTCTAAAACCCTTCTTGCCATTCTTCCAAGATAGTAAGCTTTCTTTATCCTATCCTCCTTGCTCGTGCCAAGATGTGGAAGCAATGAAGAATCCAAAATCTGAGAGATCTTCTTCTCTCTGTATTCCTTAGCCTGACCTGCTGCAAATCTCTTTTCCAAGTATTCTATGGCATCCTTCTGAGTTCTTATTCCGTTTGGAGGATATAGTTTATCATTCTCTACCTCTTCAATATTTGCAAGGGCGATAACACTCATCTTTTCGTCGCTTACAATCGCCCTATAAATATCCTGATCTTTCTCTAATCCTAGAGCTTTCATCAAAATTACCAATGGTATCGTGCCAGCCACTGCTGGAACTGAAACAACTATGATTCCATCGTTCTTCTTCTCCATTATTGTTAGTGCCCTATAGCCCCTGCGCTGTGAGAATACTTTTGCTGTTTCCACAACAGTATTATACCTCTCATTTTTCTCCACAAGAACCCTGTTTGGTGCTAAATCTTCCAATGATACTAAAACCCTCTCACTTCCACCAATTATGAAATAACCGCCGGGGTCATCTGGATCCTCGCCAACATACTCCAACTTCTGCTTGTATGGCCAATTAAGTATATCTTTATCCTTTGAAATGCTATCAAGATAATCGTCAATATTGTCCTCGTGCAGAGTGCAAATCTTGGACTTTACCATCACAGGAAAATCGCCTATTTTCACCATTTCTGGCTCTCTTTCATAGCATCCGGCATCATCGCACTCCAAAACTTTTATCTTAAGGTATAATGGAGCTAGGTAACTTAGGTCTCTCAATCTTGCCTCCATTGGAGTTATTTGCACAGTTGCTCCTGTGGCTTCTTTTATCTCAGGTCTTCCTATCCTTATTGTTGGCTCGTTAACATCCCAATACTCGTTGTTTCTTCCAAAAATTATCTTTATTGTCTTTCCTCCAGTTTTCGTTCTATCCAATGTTATAACTCCCGGAGGGTCTTCATCTGTAACTTTTGTGGTATCAACAATCTCCTGCATTACACTATTTGGATTGTCCGGCGTGGGTATTAAATCGTTGTAAGACGCAATATGATGATTCACTACGCTCTTCTTAAACAAAACATCCACTATTGTATTCATAAAACCACCTTAATCTCTCACCACAACCCTATAAACGGTTATTCTTCCAGCAGTTGGACTCTTTCTTACAATTTTTATTAAGCTTCCCACAGGTATATGCCCATATTTTCTCTCTAAAACTCTTAAAACAGCATCGCTCTTTTTAATTCTTGGAAGATTTTCTTTCTTAACTCCAAGTTCTTTCAAAATTTTCTCCTCCTCTTCCTTTGGTACCAAGTAATGCTCCGGAACAAGCTCGTGCTCGAGCACATCAAATCTCACCATTTTCTCATCACCTCATGAGGCACGGGCCTGCGGGGAATCGAACCCCGGACCACCTGGTTAAAAGCCAGGTGCTCTACCAAGCTGAGCTACAGGCCCATAGAGTCAGCCCTACATATAGGGCATGTATTTAAACTTTATTACCATCTCCTAGCCCAACCATTATCCATAATGATTTGATTTTAATTAAATTTTTCTCATAATTAGAATTTGGAAATTTTTTCCACAATGTTAAAATATTTTTTGGTCAAAAGCAATTGAAGTTATGTCAATATGGCCACGCATTCCATCCCAGAAAATCTTGTAATTTTCTACCTTTAACCTCTTTTTGAATATTGGAGCATCTATGACAAATGTCTCATACTCTCCCCCTTCTCCACTCACATTGATTTTGTATTTATTCTCTAATTCCACAAGGTTTTTAAAAATCTCCTCATCTATTATCTTCCCAAGAAAGGATTCATCTAAACCATAGGCAGCTACGGCAACAATCATAATTTTGAAATCTGCAAGGAGCATGTCTTGTAATAGCATTCTTTGATTTTTGCCCCAGAGCGGAGCGTAGGAAAGAAGACCAAGCTCTGTGCAAACCTCCTCTATCTTCGTTTTCTGGTAATTGGATGCAATTGCTCCACTTATAACCGCATCCACATCATAATTTGAGAGAACATTTTTTAACTCTTCTACACTATCTCCTATTTTGTAAATGTCCTGCTCTATACCCATAGCCCTTGCTTGATACTTTGTTCTCTCTATGGCTGGAATGTGGTACATATAAGAGTCCTTCTCCTTTGGATATATGGTAACAAGCTTCTCAATTTCAAATCCCTGCTGCATTGCAAGGTAAATGGAATATGTAGAGTCCTTGCCTCCTGAGAAAAGTGCTATGGCTCTCATTTAAACAGCTCCATCAATTTCGGGATGAAAATTAAAGCACCTTCAACTATTGCAAAAATTGCCGCAATTAATACAGCTCCAGCTGATACATCCTTGATTATCTTTATCCTCTCATCGTACTCTCCATTTGAGATTACATCCATGGATTTCTCAATTGCCGTATTTATAAGCTCAAGAGAGAAAACAAGAGCGGAGATACCTATTATTATCGCAAAATCACTTGCCGATATTTGAAGATAGAGCCCGAGGATAATCGCAATTAAAAATATTCCAAATTGTATGCGCAAGCTCCTCTCATTTGTGAATGCAAAGCCTATTCCATCAAGGGCATGGTGCACTGCATCGCTGAAACTTTGCATATCCCTAAATCTTTCATGATTACTTAAATTTGCCGTTTCCGAAAATGATTTATAAGCAAATCCAATTTAACCCCGAAAGCCACCGTAGCTTAGCCCGGTAGAGCGGCTGATTCGTAAGGGCCCTTTCTCTAAAGAGAAAGCGCTCCAGCGGAAAGAGATGGGCTCCGGGTTATCAGCAGGTCGGGGGTTCGAATCCCCCCGGTGGCTCTTTTTGAGAAGTTATTTATACTAAATTACCTGTAGTAAGACCCAGAGGAGATAAAATGAATAAAAGTAAAAAGTATATTGGAGGAAGTGTGATTTTAGGTGTGGGCAATGTTCTGGCCATCATAGGGATCATATTGGGCATAGGTTTGTTTGTGGAATACAATGTTTATATGCTCATTGCAGCAATAGCTCTAATAATCTCAGGGATAGCCATATCGTTGATAGGAATATCAGTTAGAGGTCTAAGATATGTAAAGGATCAGTACATTAGCCATTAAAAATTTCAAAGCTTCTTTATCTCTTCTCTTAATACTTTTTCCTCTTCAATTCCAAGCTCCTTTGCTTTAGGCGATGCCCATTTTATCTTTGCATTAAGCATATCCTCAAATGTATTCACTCCAGATACCATAACAGCTATATCTCCCAATTTTTCAGCGGTGGATGGATTTAAATAACCACACATTGCAAATCCTTTGCTACCTTTAATGAGCAATAAGGGTGCATTTGGCATTTCAACCCTTATCCCCAAGAACTCTTTTCCTTGAATTTCCAATCTTGATATTTCAACTTCACTCATACTAGGGATAGGAGAGGAATAAGAGATAAATTTTTCCCCTGCGCTCAAAGTACAATTTGCATTGCGGATCCGTTAGATTTACTGGAATATCTAAAATTTCTGCAATTTTTCCACCTATTTCTCTCTCAATAGTTTTTTTGTTTGAGCGCACTGCAAAGTTCTCGCATCCCTTCAATTTAGCAACCATGCTTTCTATAAGAGAGTCCTCATCTTCAAAAATCTCAATTTCATAATGGGAGAGCACTCCTCTTATGCCTTCAAGCAATGAATGTGGATGAGGAGAATCGGTGAAGAGCAAGAGCCTCCCATCAATGCTCTCAATTACGCAATCTGCCTTTTCTGCTATGCATCTTTTTATTACCTCATTCTTGAAATAATTGAAGTAAAGCTGCGTGCTTTTTGGAATTTTTGCCTTTATAGCGTAAGCTTTCACATCCCTAAATGGCAATTACCTAATTTATTTTTATGCGCAAAGTATTTTAATTTCCCCGATTATATGCCTTTATGGATGAAATTATGAAAATCGTTGAAGCGGTTCTATTCTCATCGGATAAACCTCTCAGGGTTGGAGAAATTGCTAAAGTTGGAAATTTGAAGAGCGAGGATGTTAGCAAGGCAATGCGCAAATTGAGAAAAGAGTATGAAGAGAGAGATGGAGCAATAGAAATTGCAAGAATAGGAAACAAGTATGTTATGCAGTTGAAGGATGAGTATGTGGAGTATGGATACGCCATGGGTAAGAAAGAGCTGAGAGATGATGTTTTAAAAACCCTAGCAATCATAGCTTACTATCAACCAATAACTCAGAGCAAATTAAGGGAGATAATAGGCACAAAAGTTTACGAGCATATTGATGAACTAAAGAAGAGAGGATTTATATATGGAAAAAGAGCTGGAAGGACTATGGTGCTACGCACTACAAAGAAATTCAACGAATATTTTGGTATTGACGCATCAAAGCCCGAAGATGTAAAGAAGTTCTTTGAAAAAGCAGGAGGTGAGGAAAATGAATAAGGTCCTGCTCATCGGTTCTGGAGGAAGGGAGCACGCAATAGCAAAGGCACTGAAGGATGGAGGAGCAAAAATTTATGCAGTTATGAAGCACAAAAACCCTGGAATTGCAAGGTTATCTGAGGATTATATCATCGGAGACGATAGCAGCGTTTCTTTCGTAAAAAATCTAGACTGGGTAAAATTCAAAAAGGTTGATTTTGCAGTTATAGGCCCTGAGGCTCCATTGATAAAGGGAATGGCAGATATGCTTGAGGAGAAGGGAATACCCGTTGTGGGCCCAAAGAAGAATGGAGCCATAATTGAAGGTTCTAAAGAATTTATGCGAGACCTGATGAAAAAGCACAACATTGAGGGTATGGTTGATTATTATGTATTCAATGATCCCAATAAAGTGGAAGAGTTCTTGAAGAATTATGACAAGCCCTTCGTAGTCAAGCCTGTAGGAGTTACTGGAGGCAAAGGTGTATGGGTGATGGGAGATCATTTTAAAACCAAGGAAGAAGGGATAAAGTATGCAAAGGAAGTCATAGAGAAGAAAATTGGAGGTGTGGATAGGGTAATAATCGAAGAGAAACTTGTGGGCGAGGAATTCACACTTCAAATATTCACCGATGGAAGAAACTTGAAAGGCATGCCCCTTGTGCAGGATTTTAAGAGAGCTTACGAAGGAGATTTAGGACCAAATACGGGAGGAATGGGTTCTTACAGTATGGAGAATCATCTATTGCCTTTCTTAACAAAGGAAGATTACACGAAGGCAATGAAAATAATGGAGGATATTATAGCAGCAATGCGCAGAGAGGGAAGAATATACAAAGGAATAATTTATGGCCAATTTATGCTCACAGCCGAGGGTCCTAAGATAATTGAAGTGAACTGCAGATTTGGAGACCCAGAGGCAATGAATGTGCTCTCTATCTTGAAAACAAATTTCGTGGATATCGCATGGAGTATAATTGAAGAAAAATTAATACCTGTAGAGTTTGAAAACAAAGCTACTGTGGTAAAATATGTCGTGCCCCAAGGATATGGAACAAAGCCCCTGGCGAATCAGGAGATAAAGGTGAATGAGGAGAGGATAAAGAGAGAAGGTGCCTTGCTCTATTACGCATCTGTAAATGAGAGCAATGGGAAGATATACACCACGACATCTCGCTCTCTGGCCGTTGTGGGAATAGCCGATAATCTTTATGAGGCAGAGAAGATTGCTGAGAAGGCATTGAGGCACATAGAGGGAAAAGTGTACTCAAGGCACGATATAGCAAAGAAAGAGATGATAGAGGCAAAGATTGCTAGGATGAGAGAGCTTCGCACTTAAGCCCCAAATTTCTCAGCACGATTCATAGTGTTTAGGATCATCTGCATCAAATCAGAGCCTTTTATCCTTAAAGAACCCTTCGCACAGGCAACTTCATTGAATTCCAAGCCCTCAGCCCTAGAATCATCAGCGTATATCATAATTGGCACTGCATCTCCACTATGGTCTCCAACACTGCAAGGCGTGCTGTGGTCTGCAGTTATCACAACTACCACATCTTCTGGCAATATCTCTAAAAGATATTCCATGGCTTCATCAATTCTCTCTATAACCTCAACCTTCTTTCTTGGCAGCATATCATGGCCCGCAATATCGGTGGCTTTTATATTGACTAAGACGAAATCATAATTATCTTTTGCTAAGGCCTTTATTGCCTCCCTTATTTTTCCCTTCATATCCGTATCATAGGAGCCCGTGGCTCCTGGAAAATCTATGGGATGTATTCCTGCTAACTTGCATATTCCCCTTATCAAAGGAGTGCCAACAACGCATGCAGCTTTCATATTGTATTTTTTCTCAAAATTCTCCAGATGTGGAGCCATACCTGCGCCCCTTGGGAGAAGTATATTTGCAGGCTTTAATCCTTTTTTCTCCCTTTCTTTATTTACTGGATGCTCTTTGAGAATCTCATAGGCCCTCTTTACAAACTCGTTTAATATTCTCGCTGTCTTCTCGGCTTCTGGCTTTAATGCCTTCGCCTCATGAATCTTCAATCCCGTATCATGGGGATCAACATCGCTCACATAGGGACTTAGCCCAGGACCTCTGAGAACCAAGGCAGCACGATGCTCAACTCCCTCTTTCACAAATACCTCCACATCCTCTATCTTCATTCCGTTTATCGCGTTTGCAAGCTCATGAGTGCCCTCCTTGATTCTTCCTGCTCTTCTATCCAAGACAACGAGATTTTCATCAACTGTGGCAAAATTGCAGCGAAACGCTACATCTCCCGGCTTTATATCCATATCCAAGCCAGCAGCTTCAAATGGGCCCCGACCCGTATAAACTTTGTATGGATTGTATCCCAATAAATTTAGATGCGAAGTATCACTTCCAGCCCTTATTCCTGGAGCAATTGGGTCCATTAATCCAACCATGCTCATCCTAGCAATCTTATCAAGATGCGGTGTCTCTGCAAATTGAAGTGGAGTTTTAAATCCAAGCTCTCTTATGGCTCTATCACCAAGTCCATCTAAAATTATCAACAATGCCTTTTTCTTTTCCATAGCCCTATTATCACAATATCGTAATTAAATTTATTCTTCCATTACTGCTCTCTTTTTGCTCTCCATAGTGGCATCTTTGTCCAAGCGATGGTCTATCTTTATATCGATTATTACCCTCTTCGCTCCAAGCTTGAGCATGGCCTCTTCACCAAGCTTAGCTGCCTTAAATATATCATCAATACTCCTTGCCTCAACAACAGTGCTCATAGGAGTGAGCTCTATTTTCAATCCTGTGTCTTTTATGGCTTTGAATGCCTCTTTGACAAATTTAGATACGCTAGTGCCCTCACCCAAGGGTGTTATGGTGAGCTCGGCAATTATCATATTTGCAACTATGTGGCATTAAATTTAAATCTTTCCTTATGATACATACCCGTGTATATTTCACATCCCCTGCTCAAAGAGAATGCGGTAGAAGAGAGGGAGTACCAAGTTAGCATTGCAAAGAGTGCATTGAGAGGAAATACGCTGGTAGTTTTACCCACGGGCCTTGGTAAGACGATAATTGCAATTTTAGTTCTTGTGGAGGTCTTGCAGAAAAAGGGAGGGAAAATATTATTTTTGGCCCCAACTAAACCTCTGGTTGAACAGCATGCTAGAACGATAAAAAAATTGACAAAAATAGAGGATGTTATAGTTTTGACAGGAGAGGTGAGTAGAAAGAAGAGAAAAGAGCTATACAGCTCTGCAAAGGTCGTGGTTGCCACTCCCCAAATAATCCAAAATGACATCATTGCAGGAGAGTTAAAAATTGGAGATTTCTCCCTTGTAATTTTTGACGAAGCGCATAGGGCTGTGGGAAACTATGCGTATGTGTACATCTCAAAGAAGTACAGGGAATCTAGAAAAGACCATTTGATTCTGGGAATAACTGCCTCTCCGGGAGGAGATGAAGAGAAGATAATGGAGATAATAGGGAATTTGGGAATTGAAAATGTGGAAATAAGGACTGAAGAGGATAAGGATGTTAAAAAGTATGTTAAGGGATTCAAGATTAAATGGGTAGAACTTCCTATGCCAAGGGAGATAAGAGAATTGTATGAGAAGTTGAAAGAATTATATGGCTCTATAATCACCGAGCTAAGGAAATTTGGATTATTCTCTACATTAAAAAGGCCCACAAGAAGCGATGTGCTAAGGGCCCAAAAAATAGTGCAGCAGGAAATAAGGGATGGAAAGAGCGAATTTTATCAAGCTGCAATGCTTATAACTATGGCTATAAAGGTTGATTACGCTTTAGAATATTTAGAAACGCAGGGGTTCGAGGCAGCTTACAATTATCTTTTGCGCATAATTGAAGAGGGAAACTCAAAGGGGGGAAGCAAGGCAGCTCGGACATTGGTTAGGGACGAGAAGTTCATAGAAGTGATGAGAATAGCAAGAAAAATTGAGGAAAAGAAGGAAGATATAGAGAACCCAAAGCTAAATGCCCTAAGGGTGATAATAAGAAAAGAGTTAGCGGAGAATAAAGATTCAAGAATTATTGTGTTTACGCATTTTAGAGAGACGGCACAGCTCGTTGCAAAGGCACTAAACGAAGTTCCCGGTGTGAGAGCAGCGAGATTCGTGGGCCAGGCAAGCAAGGGTGAAGATAAGGGATTGAGGCAGAAAGAGCAAGTTGAACTGGTTGAAAAATTCAAAAAAGGAGAGTACAATGTTCTCGTGGCCACAAGCGTAGCAGAAGAGGGTTTGGATATTCCCGCAACGGACATGGTAATATTTTACGAACCAGTGCCATCAGAGATAAGGAGCATACAGAGGAGAGGCAGAACGGGAAGGACGAGAATTGGAAAGGTTGTGATTTTAACGATCAAAGGCACGAGGGACATTGCGTATCTCTGGTCCTCAAGAAATAAGGAAAAGAGGATGAAAAACGAGCTGTTATGGCTTCGCATGCTTTTAAAGGATAAATTGAAAAATGTGGAGAAGAGGGAAGTGATGAAGGAAGAAAAGAAGAAAAAGGGACAATTAAGGCTCGTGGATTTTGAAGATGCGCCAAAGCCCACAATATATGTGGATACTCGCGAATTTAGGAGCGATGTTGTGAAGTATTTGTCTGAGAATTATTCTATCGTTGCCAAGCAATTTGAAGTGGGAGATTATATAATCTCAGATAGAATTGCAATTGAGAGGAAGAAAGTTGATGATTTTCTAGATTCTCTAAAAGATGGAAGGTTATTCTCGCAGATGGTTGAAATGCGTAGAAATTACGAAGTTCCCATACTTATAATTGAGGGAGAGAGCCTGTTTATAAGGGGATTTCATGAGAATTCCATATATGGCGCCTTAGCTTCAATAATATCCGATTACAAGATTCCAATCATATTTACAAGAGATGCGAGAGAGACTGCAAAGTTCATTGAAGCTCTCATGAAAAGAGAATTGGGAGAAAGGGGAGAAGTATCTCTCAGAAAAGAGAAAAGAGCGATGAGCATGCAAGAGAGGCAGAGGTACATAATAGAATCCTTACCCAATGTTTCTGCAAAGCTATCGCAGCGCTTACTAGAGCATTTTGGAAGCGTTAAAGATGTGATTAACGCGGAAGTGGGTGAATTGATACAGGTGAAGGGCATAGGAAGGAAAACTGCCGAGGAGATTTACGATATTGTCAACAAGAAATATGAAAATACCAAGAGGTAAAAAAATGGAGCTCAAAAAATTTGGAGATTTACCTGCAAATGCAAAGCGCTACATTCTCCTCCACACTATAGGATCACCACTGATGATTGGTGATTATGTTATATTAGTTTACTTGCTCTTAACAGGGTACAAGGTTATAAGCGTGGGTGCTGTTTTTACTGCAATAAATTTTATTGAACTCCTATTTCCCGCAATTTTAGGAAGGTTGTACGATACAAAGATAAGTGCAAAGCTCGCAATGAGCTTAATCTATTTTCTTGAAGGACTTGCATACTTTTTCTTCTACTTGGTTTCTGGCCCCGGGGCATGGATTTTTCTTGTTTTAGGTGTATTCATAATGAAATTTGCAACTGTGTTTTACCCCATATTTCCCACATACGAGCATTATGTGTATCCCGAAGAGATAAGAGAGAAAGCTATGCTCTATCATCTAATGGTTCCTGAGTATGTTCAAATTGTGGCATTTCCCGTAATTGGGTTCATTCTCACCTATATTTATCCAAGCGTCTCCGCCTACCGAAATACTTTGCTTTTTATTTCTGCCGGCTCTTTTTTGATGCTATTTTACATTTTCTATGCGATAGAAGACATAAGAAAAGAGAAAATAGAGAAAGAAAAATTCAAATTTTCAATACCCAAAGATTTTCTATCTCTCTTCTTGATTGAAGATGCCTTGATAATAGCAGAATCAATGGTTCCCACAATCACATTAACCTATTTCGTTATGTTCGTTCTTAAACAAAGCTTCTTCGTATTGATGCTTTTAGAAGTAACAAATTCTGCAGTAACCATAATTGGCGGGCATTATTTAAAGAGTAGAGAGACAAGTAGAAGATTTCTTTTAATTGGTGGTGTGATACTCTTTGCGTTTGTCAATGTATTTTACATTATTGCTGCTTGGCAGATGAGCATAATTCCAGTTATAATAGGAATAATAGTTCAAACTCTGGGAAATTTGTTCTGGTTTCCAGTGCATAGAACAATGCTATTTAAAACAATTCCAGAGGAGAAGAGAGGTATGTTTTTCGGCTCAATGTCCACAGCGTTCCGAGTTTCAACAGCAGCTGCACCTTTTGTTAGTGTTTTTCTGCTCTCATTGTGGGTGTACTTGCCTTTCGCCTTGGCAGGGGCTCTTTACTTCATTGCCGGACTTGGATATTATACCATTACAAAGCACTCTGAGAAAACTTTTTAAATCTCATACCAATGACCTCGCAGGCCGGGGTAGCCAAGTGGACTAAGGCGCCAGCCTTGAGAGCTGGTTCCCTGTATTGGGAGCGGGAGTTCGAATCTCCCCCCCGGCGCTTGCTGGGGCTCTGTTTTTCTTGTTTTGCCTGCGATTTGGATATATTTAGGTATTCTACTCTCTTTCGGCATGCAAACTCTCCATGTTTCTCTCACTAACTATATTTCTACCAAATTAACCTTCTTGATAAAAAGGGGAAATCTTAAATACCCTTAATC
>WAPW01000023.1 GCA_015520565.1 Candidatus Aciduliprofundum sp.
CGTAACGCTTTCATATCCCTTCTCGGCGAATAATTCAAATCCTCTCTTCTTAACCCAATTATGTACAATTTTCTGCATCTTCAAATGCCTCTCATACCTTGCCTGCATACCTTCTTCAAGCATAATATCTAGCTGGACATCCATAGCATAGAGAAGTGGCACCGAAGGTGTAGTAGGATGCTGCTTGCTCTTCTCAAATCTTTGTAGCATGCGAACAAAGTCAAAATAATAGCCCTTATTCTTCGTTGTTCTGCTCTTCTCCATGGCCTCCTCGCTTACAATGGCCACGGCAAGGCCTGGAGGAAGTGCTAAAGCTTTCTGTGAAGAGGCAATAACCACATCATATTTATTCACATCAATCATATCTCCTCCAAGGGATGAAACGGTATCTATGGCGATAAGAGTATCATTCTCGTGCGCAATCTTTGCAATCTCATCCGTAGGATTTCTCACTCCTGTGCTTGTCTCGTTGTGTATCTGTGCCAGAAGCTCGTATTTCTTTTTCTCCATTGCCTCTGCTATCATCTCCGGCTTTACAGCTTTTCCCCAATCTGCCCAAACCAAATCTGCATTTTTATCATTAGCCAAGCTCATCTCGTACCATCTTTTGCTAAAAGCACCGCAGGCACCATGCAACACATCCTTCTCTGCCAGATTTCTTATTGTTCCTTCCATAACAGCAGAGCCGCTGGATGTGAAAACGAAGACATGATGATCAGTGTTGAATAGCTTTTGCATCTTCTCAACAATTCCTCCATAGAGCTCAGTCATCTCCTTTGTACGATGACCTATAACCCTTTGTGCCATTGCTATGCGTACCCTATCATCCACCTCAGTTGGACCCGGTATGAACAATTTAGGAGTATTTTCAATCATCTCATCACCAACGGGATATTGTAATTAGGGATATTAAATTTTCATGGGAGGTTCGGATTCAGAACCAAAGAATGGAACAAAAATATATATCGGAAAGGCATGGGAGATTTGGTGATATTATGATTTGCGAATTATGTGGCAAGGATGTTCCACGATTACACAAAGTTGTGATAGAAGGCGTGATTATGAATGTTTGTGATGATTGTGCAAAATTTGGCAAGGAGATAAAGGGAAATGAGATACCAAAGGATGTAAAATACTTGCCTCCTGAGGTTGTGAGGGAGAGATTGGAGAGAAAGCAGAGAAAAAGAAGGAAAGATTATATGGATGAGGAGGAAGTCCTAATTGAGGATTATCCAGAAGTTATAAGAAAGGCAAGGGAGAAGATGGGGCTAACTCAGGAGCAGCTTGCCAAAAAGATACTTGAAAAGAAAACGGTTATTTCTAAGATTGAAAGGGGCGAGATGCATCCTGATGAAAAATTAATAAAAAAATTAGAGAAGGCATTGGATATCAAGCTCAAGGAGAAAGTATCTACCGTTTATCGCAAAGATGTTAAAAAGAGTGGTGGATTAACCCTCGGAGATTTAATTAAGGATGCGTTGTAAATGGATACAGGAACTGCAATAATATGGGCAATCGTAATAATATTGGGAACAATAATTGTAGAGTATTTGCTAAATCCCTATTTTAACAGGTTGGGATTGCCTAAGAAATCCCGGATAGAAGAAGAACCCAAAGAGAAAAGTGAAGAGGAGAAGAAGAAAGAGGAAGAATTCTACAGGGAGATATGGACTGCTAAAAAAAGGAAGAGATCATAGGGTTCTTGCCCTAATTAAAGCTCTTAAGGGCACACCGTTTATCTCATCCCAAGGGGTTTTGTTAACAAGTACAACACTAAGCACAGGCTCTCCACCTGCATTTCTTATATCTTCTATTGCCTTTCTCAAAGTTTCTCCGGTGCTCATAACATCATCCACAATTACCACTTTCTTTCCCTCTATGTGTGCATAATTGCTTGAAAATGCCCCTTCTTCCATCTTGGGATGCGGCCTGTATATTATTAACTCCACATTCAATTCCTCTGCAATGAAAGTTGCAAATGGGATGCCATTTATCAATATGCCAACTATAGAATCAACATCAAACTGCCTCTTCTCCATTTCTTCAAGGATTATATCACTCATTATTTCTGCAATTTTGGATATTCTGTATGGATATATTCCTATGCTTCTCCATCCTATTTTCACATCTTTAGGTGCCTCTCCTCCAATTCCCTTGGTGAGTAGCCATTCAACAGTATTCGTGGATAGATGCAATTCTGTGGCTATCTCCTTTGTATCCAGACCTTTCTCTTTCAACTCTCTCGCTCTTTTAACAAGCTCTTCAATACTCTTCATTTAAATCACCTCAGCACTCATAGGGCTCATCATCCTATCAGCTGACCCTCTTCTCATCACAGTTTAGGAATTCTTTGAAAATATTTAATTCTTTGCAATGACATAAAATTTTTATCCTTTAGCTACATATTATCTTGGATGAAAAAGATAGTAATGTGGGCCATTGTATCCCTCTTGATTATCAACACTTTATTTTTCGCCATAGGTTATAGTACTAATCAAAAAGTGGATTTATCTTTCAAATCATCCTTCATAATAAAAGGTATAGATGTCTCACATTGGCAGGGAGATGTGAATTGGACTAAAGTTAAGAATTCAGGCATTGTTTTTGCATTTGTTAAGGCCACAGAAGGGACATCTTATGTTGACCCAAATTTTGAAGAAAATATAGAGAATGCACATTCAGCAGGATTGTATGTAGGTGCCTATCACTTTGCAGAGCCGGAGAATTACAACGCAAAGGATTCTGCCGAGTTTTTTGTTGAGACGATAAAGCCCTATTTGAAAAGTGGGTATTTAAGACCCGTTTTAGATTTGGAGGAGGGTTCATCTCTCGGAAAAGATAATTTATCAAAATGGGTAAACGAGTTTATGGTTGAGGTATTTAATTTAACGGAGATAAAACCAATAATATACACTAACACAAACTACGCTGAAAATTACTTGGAGCCCCCAGTAACCCAGTGGAATCTCTGGATTGCCAATTATGGAGTTTCGTCTCCATCCACTGGTGTTTGGGACTCTTGGGCATTCTGGCAGTACAGCGATGAAGGATATGTCTCTGGGGTGAGTGGAAATGTTGATATGGACTATTACAATGGAAATTTGGATTCTTTAGCAGATAATTTTGTTATAGGCCATGCTCGCACTCTTCCATACTATGATAGAATAGGAGCCCTCGGATATGCCCACAAATGGTATAATTCTCCAAATCCACATTACAAATATTTTTCAAATTCTAGTGAGGAAAGCACGAATTTTGTTTCTCAAGCACTGATAGCTGGAGGGCTATCTCTCTGGAGAGGATATGATGGTGAGGGTGATGGTGCTTTAGATTACAACGGTTCAATAGTGAATCCAGAATACCTCAACGATAATCTCAAAGAGTATCAAAATGCAAAAGTTTCATTCTGCATCCCTTCTAATTTCACTGTTCCAAGTTGGATAGAGGAGGGTGATGTGATTATACTTGGGAACTCTAGTGGAGAACGTTATGAATATACGGGAATAATTACATACATAAGTGGGAATTCCATTTACATAGCAACTCATTCACCTGATGAATGGAATACCTCTTTATCCTCATTTTTTCCTTCAAAATACAATCTTGTAAATTTCTATCATATACCTAATGGGAGCAAGAAATTTGTGCAAGTATTCAAAGTGACAGCCGATGCTCTCAACATTCGCATTGGTCCAGGTACTCAATATGAGATAATAGGAACGGTACAAAAGAATCAAGAGTTCGTTGCATACAATTACACTGTTGATTCATCTGGGCATAAATGGTGGCAATTTTTCTATGATGACCGTGTGGGCTGGTGCGCATCATGGTATACAGAGATGGCATATTCAGACATATTTGCTGTAAATGTTTCTTCCTCCCTTCATGTTCGCTCTGGTGCTGCAACATCCAACAGCATACTTGGCTCAGTCTACGATGGGATGCTATTTGCTAAGAAGGGACAAGAATACAATAGCGATGAGGACATAACTTGGTACGAGATATACTGGGAGAATCAGAGCGGTTGGATTGCAGGAAATTATGCAGATTATGTACCAGAATTCAATATGTCATACCTTCTACCGCTTATACTTTTATTCCTAATACTCATCTTGAACAGAAAATTTAATGGAAATTAAACATATTCACAAATTATGTCTCTCAAGGAGTGGAATATAAATGGTATAAAAATTGAAGTTTCAATATGCGATATAACCAAGGATGATAGCGAGGCAATAGTTAACGCTGCAAATTCAAGTTTGAAGCATGGTGGTGGAGTGGCATGGGCCATAGTAAGGGAAGGAGGACAAATAATACAGAAGGAAAGCGATGAATATGTGAAAAAGCATGGCCCTGTACCCACAGGCGAGGTTGCAGTTACCTCAGGTGGAAAATTGAAGGCAAAGTATGTCATCCATGCCGTTGGACCTATTTGGAGAGGAGGCAAGAATAACGAGGATTCTTTGCTCTTCAATGCAGTTTATAATACCCTCAAAAAAGCGAATGAGTTAGGCGTGAAAAGTGTAGCCATGCCAGCAATAAGCACAGGCATATACGGATTTCCCAAGGATAGAGCTGCAAAGATATTTGGCAAGGCAATATCAAAATTCATAGAAGATTTTAAGGATACAGAGATAAAAAAGATAAAAATATGCCATCTAGACGAGAGAAATGCCAAGATTTTTTCAGAAAATATGGAGCTTTGAGGAAAAATTATATATCCTCAATTTATATTGGGGGAACGAAATGACACAAAATACAATTTATGGAATTCGTAGATTAGTGCTTGATGTAATGAAACCACACAAGCCGAGTATAGTTGAAGTGGCACTGAAGCTAAGCAAGGTAAATGGAGTGAATGGAGTCAATTGCATTTTAAACGAAGTAGATCAGGAAACAGAGAGCTTGAAGGTTGTTATAGAGGGCCCCAATATAGATTTTGATGAAGTGCAAGCTGTTATAGAATCTCTTGGAGCAGTTATACACTCCATAGATGTCGCAGTTGCAGGCAAAAAGATAGTTGAAGATGTGGAAACTCCCCAAGATAGGTAATCAAATATTTCTTATTTTTCTAGCTATTTTCCTAATAACTTCATTTTTTGGCTCATCTGTTTCAATAATGATTCTTCCCTTCTCACTCCACCAGAACCTTGGGTATCTTTTCTCGGGCTCTATTTCAATTTCATAACCCAATTCTTTAGCAGCTTTGGCAATGGTCTCAAGCTTTGGTTCAAAAGCGAGATTTTTAGGAACTCTACGTCCCTGCTTGCGAGAATAATGAATATTAAAATAGGCAGGATAGATTATTATGCTCATTCTAGGAGCACTCCATTTAGCACTCCATGCTGCCCGGGTCTTGAAGTGACTTTTACCTTACCCAGATCTGTCTCCACTATTGCTCCCTTTGTGATAATATTTCTCTGGGCAAAGTGAGGATTGGCAGGATTTTCTATAACTCCCTTTATCTTAGCTTTCTGCGCTTTTCCAGTTTTTGGATTGTACACATTTATCTCATCGCTCCTTAGAAGCTTTACCTTGTAATTGCCTCCTCTAACCCTTATTATTTTCTTTCTGAGGGGAGCAACATGAGTGAGAACTGGCTCTCTTCCAAGCTCGTATTTTCTCTTCTTCCTGGGCAAACGAATTCTGCCACCACTTGGTTTTTTCAAGGATCTTCCCTGCCATATGGCCATTATATCACCTTAGCACGCATATATGTAATTCTTATTTAAACATTCTCATCAAAAGAGAAAGAGCAAAAGGTAGAGGGCAAGAGAGATAAAAATCTGATTGGAGAAATTATCATTTGGAGGGACATTGTAAAGCTCTACCAAAGTTCCAATTATTGCACCTAAAAAAGCTCCAGAGATAGCAAAGGGCATAGAATAACCATAAGGTAATATGCCTAAAAGAATGAAGAATGCACTTATAAAAAATGCGATGCTTCCTTCCCAACTCTTTCCATTCTTAAACCTGTGCTTTCCAAAAGGCCTTCCTATTATTGCAGCTACTGCATCGCCTATGGTAGCTACACTTATAGCACCTATTGCTACCATTTGGGGAAATAGTATGATTACTATAAGAGAGGCAATTGAAAAATATATGTGGGCTCCTATGCACATCTTTTCTTCTTCCCTCTCAATCTCTCTCAAGCTCTTCATTATCTTATCCACTCTTTCGTCTAAGAATTTATAAATCTCTGGAGTTAAATAAGAGCTCATTTTTTCTAAGAATTTTTTAGCTTTAAAAGATGAGACCCTTAAGGGCTCAATCATGAAGAAAACTATTAAGGTTATGGCAAGTACTGTAATTGTCCATTCTCTTCCTACAATCAAATAAAATACAGGTATTACAAGCCCTGTAAGATGGAACGCCTTTCTTTGAAATTCGCTACTCACAGACAGAGTATCACCTAACCTAATTACTTTTACACCTATTAAAACCTTTTTGAAAATTTTTAATATATCTCGCCAATAGCCCTCCCATGTTTAAAGTTCTCTCGGAAGACGGAGATGCTAGAGTTGGAGTTCTAAAAACTAGACATGGTAGATTAAAAACCCCATTTTTTATGCCTGTAGCCACTAAGGCAACAGTAAAAACTTTAACTCCTGAGGATTTAAAAAGATGCAATGTTGAGGTGATAATATCAAACTCTTTACACCTTTTTTTAAGGCCCGGATTGGATGTTTTAAGTATGCATGGTGGATTACACAAATTTATGAACTTTAGTGGTACCATATTTACAGATAGTGGTGGTTTTCAGATGATTCGTAAAGGATTCTTTGTAAATGCAGATGAAAATGGTATAACTTTTCGCTCACCCTATGATGGAAAAAAATACAAATTTACCCCAGAGTTTAGCAAGGAGGTTCAAATGATTATAGGAAGTGATGTAGCTATGATGCTTGATTATTGTGCAGAATATCCTGCAAGCTATGAAGAGGCAAAGAAAAGCGTAGAATTGACATCCAAATGGGCCAAGAGATTTCCAAAAAACACTAATGGACAGCTTAGCTTTGGAATAGTACAAGGATCAATTTATGAGGACCTCAGAGAGAAGAGCGCAAAAGATTTAGCCGGCATGGATTTTGATGGGTATGGCATTGGAGGACTCAGCATAGGTGAGCCCAAAAAGATAATGCATAGAATGATAGAAATTGTAAATAAAAATCTGCCTTTTGAAAAGCCAAGATACCTTATGGGTGTTGGCTCTCCCTTAGAAATACTAAATTCAGTAATGCAAGGTGTGGATATATTTGATTCAGTTTTTCCTACTAGAAACGGTAGGCATGGTACTGCAATAACATCTGAAGGTCTATTAAACTTAAAAAAATCCAAGTTTAGGAATGATAGCAAGAGCTTAGATGAAAACTGCTCCTGCTATACATGTCAAAATTTTACACGCTCTTATTTACATCACTTACTTAGAGAGAAAGAAATATTAGGAATGCATCTTCTCTCTTTGCACAATGTATGCTTTATGATAGAATTTATGAAGAGAATTAGAGAAGAACTCGCGCAAGGAAATTTAGAAAAATTCAAAAAGGAATTAGAGAAGTTATATTGATTACCTTTTTAGATAGAGCATAGCAGAATTTTCAAAAAAAGCATCACACTCTTTATTTGGCACTATGAAATCTATGCCCATATATTTTAATTTTTGAGGCGTGCATTTAACCACATAATCATCCCTTTTCAAAGGCAACTCAAAGTTCTTTTCACTTATAGCGGCTATTTTATTCACATTCTCATTTATTCCTGCAAGTTTAATTGCTTTTTTTATTTGCCTACTTCCAGTTAAAATTAGCATTGTCTCAATATGTAGAGAATTGGCTATGTTTATTTCCCTTTCAAATGCATTCTTTGCTTTTAAAAAGGAGTACTCTAAATGCTCTTTTCCTCCAACAGCTAAAGAATTAAAAACATATATACCTTGCAAGGACCATTTATTCGCTTCGTTTATTCCTACCTTTCCTACATATCCTTTAACTATCATTCTTCATACCCTGCGGAAGTTTCTTGAATTTTTTGTAATAACTCCTGTTTCTTCTGGCAATCAACAAGAGCATGTTCAATAACATCTTCTATAGTTTTGACAGGCACAATTTCAATTCTACCTTGGTATTCTTCATCTAAAATAACATCTTGAAGATTTGCATAGGGAATTATCACCTTTTCAAATCCAGCGTCTATGGCTGCCTCAACTTTAGCAGTTACTCCACCAACTGGAAGAACATGACCCCGAATACTCAAAGAGCCCGTCATAGCGACTCTCTGATCCACGGGAATCTTCTCTAAAGCGGATAAAACTGCAGTGGCAACGCTTATGCTTGCACTATCTCCTTCAACTCCTTCATAGGTGCCTATGAATTGAATGTGAACATCATAATTCGTTATATGCTTTCCAAAATACTTCTTTATTATTGCAGAGACATTCTCCACAGCTTCCTTTGCAATCTCGCCAAGTTTTCCCGTTGCAATCATTCTACCTTGGTCTCTGGATTGTGCTGGGGTGACTTCAGCCATGATTGGTAAAACTATGCCTGAATACTCGGCCATTCCGCTACCTGCAGAATAAACTGCAAGGCCATTCACGATACCCACTGCCTCTCCCTTATTTAAGAATGTTTTATACTCTTTCTTTATTTCAATCAATCTATCTGCTACCTGCTGCTCTAGTGGCTTTGCAAGCTTCTTTGCTTTAATTACATGCTCAACATCTACAAATTTAGCATGGCTCTCCCTAGCTATGTCTCCAGCAACTCTTACCAATCCCCCGAGCTCTCTGAGGCGTAAAGTAAGCTTTCCTTTTCTTCCAGCTCTCTTCTGTGCCTCTTTAATTATCTCGGCAACGGCTGCTTTTGTGAAATGAGGAATCTTACCATCTTTAACTACTTCTTGCGCCACAAACCTAATGAGTTTCTTTCTGTTCTCATCGTTGTCCTCCATAACAGATTTCATATAAACCTCATAGCCATAACCCCTTATCCTAGAGCGTAGTGCGGGATGCATACCTTGGAGAGCATCCAAATTCCCAGCAGCCACTAAGATGAAATCACAGGGCACGGGCTCAGTATGTACCATTGCTCCTGCAGAGTGCTCACTCTGCCCAGATATGGGGAATTTTTTCTCCTGCATTGCAGTAAGTAGAGATTGCTGAGATTCTATTTTGAGCATATTTATCTCATCTATGAATAGAACTCCCTTATGCGCTTTATGAATAGCTCCCGCCTCAACACGAAGATGTGGTGGAGTTTCAAGCCCGCCGCTTTGGAATGGGTCATGCCTAACATCTCCAAGCAATGCTCCAGCATGGCTACCTGTGGCATCAATAAACGGGGGCTTATCTTTTGGAGAATGAGAAACTAGAAGCTTTGGAACCATAGATTTTTCCTCTTTTTGAATTCCCGTGTTCATAAACATATAGAGAAATATGGCTATAAAAATGGACCAAAAGAGAAAAGAATAATCTGAAGTAACAGCTACTGCTACACCACCTATTAGCAATAGAAGAAAGAATATTGAAAAAAGAGATCTTTTTCTCTCATTTTTCTTCTTTTTTGCCTCCTCTTGATATTGCTTAACTATGTACTTACCTTGGCCTGCAGGCACAGTTTTTATTATTGGCGTATTTGGGTCCTCCTCATTTGGAAAAACAAGGATATCTTCAAGCTCTTCCCGGGGGAGAAAGTCAACCATACTTTGAGCAAGCATACTCTTTCC
>WAPW01000024.1 GCA_015520565.1 Candidatus Aciduliprofundum sp.
TACACTTGTTGGGCATTGAAAATTCTTCGTTCTATTCTGCTTCTCCTTGCACACCAATCCGTTTTGGTGGAGCTCGCTTATCTTGCTATAAATAATAAATATTTATAAGGGAACTCCCCAGAATTTTGTTGAAATGCGAGAAGATTTAGTTCTATACGTGTTCTTTGCAATATCCAACTTTATCCTGAACTTCGGGGAGTTAAAGATGCTATGAAGTCAACAATTTGAAATCTTTATATACCGTGAGCTCATAAATAAGGATAGGCGGGTAAGGCCTAGGAGCCGGCGCGTACCTTGAGGTGCGTGTGAATGCCGGCCTAGGGTCCGTCTGAGTATTGTAATTAATTTCGTCAAACTTTGAGAGATATAGCTATCTGCTTATTATATGAGTATAATAGAAGATAAGAATCAGAAGGTTTGCATTAACGTTGAGGTAAATTTTATAATATTATGAAGTTTGGATATAATTTAAAAAGACTTAAATAGGTTAATTTACTAATTATCTATCTATGAAGCAAAACTATAAACCCCTATTAATAGCAAGCATAGTTTTGCTAGTGATATTTGCTTCTCTTTTACCTGCAGTAAGTGCAAATTCGTCAATGCAAATAAAAATTAAAAATAAAAATGTACCAATGCAAATTGATAATTGCTCTTTATTGAGAATACCATCCCAAGAAGTTTATTCTCACCAGCCAGTACTCATTTTGGCAAAGGTTCCTGGCAACCATAATGTCTCTCTATTTGTAAATATAACTTTGTCCGCAGAGATAAATCATCAAGTATATCCAACTAAGCCTTACTTTTATGTGATTCCTATGGTTCCTTTGCCTATGAATAATGGGTGGTATATATCTTCTATTCCTGGACTGCCTGCATCCTACAAAAATGGTTTATTAACTTCTTGGAATATAACATCGGAAGTGGATTATACTTTACAAATCGATAACCAAAATATTTCAAGCTGTTCTGGAAATTATACAGTTTATCCTAGGAATTATACCGATAAATTACCTCCAATAGTTTATACGATGCCCTATGAAGTGTATGAGAATAATGATCTCAACACACTAAACGAAACTTTGGGATTAGGCCCAAAGGGATGGAGTGTAAATGACTCAGAGAGTTATAAAGCTTTAATAATAGCTATAGACAGCAATGGTTTCCAATCAGTAAATAACCTAACATTTTCCTATAGAGTAAATAACGGATCTTGGAATAATTCAGAAGTAACGGAAGAATCTAGTATAATGGGCTATCTAGAAACTGCTATTGATTTTCTAAACCAACTAATACAGTCCATTAATGGATTGCTGCCCAGCAACTATCAATTACCCCCTATTAAAACACCTATTATGATAGGTACCACCTCTATACCTCCTCAAAAGGCAGGAAGCTATGTAGAGTATATTGCAAATGCAACAAGCAATAACGAGACGGGACATTCACCATACGGATTTTATTATGTGGATTCTTCAGAGAGTACAACCAATATTCTCATAATTGATCCAAATTTGCCTCTTTGGGTCATTCAACAAAGCACACCTTTATTAAAAGAAGCTGTAAATAATTATATAAACTATACAATACCAAGTGATTTGACAAGCAACATTAGCAGAATGAAGAATTATTCTCACCTCTTATCCACATATCATCATATACCTTTCCGTTTCTGGAATTATCTAGGAAGCAATTATAACATATACATAACGAGGGTATCTCCTTATATACCTTCCATACTCAACTCCACGCACCCCAAGGTAATAATTCTAAGTGATTTATGGTCAGGATTGCAAACAAATCAAACAGAAAATCAGCCTCATAAGGATCTTTGGGACTGGGATTTAATGGATACAAAAGTGAATAACGAGACCCTATTTACTCATTTGAAAAATTACATAAAGACAAATTATGCAGGTCTTATAGTTACTGGAGGAACTCTATCCGATGAAGTGCTTTGGCTAAGCTCTAGTGAAAAGATAAAAGTAGGACCAAGGGGGCATGTAGGGGATAATTTAACTGATATAAACATTAATGATGAGCAAACAGTTGCTTCTATGCTTGGAATGTCCCTTCTACCCCTATGGGAATATATAAGGGATAAAATTGCAAACGAGCTTTTGGAAGATAAAGATACTTACTATTTGGGTCTATTGGTGGGCTCCACACCATTACAGGTACCATTCGTGCCATTTAACAGTACATTCTCCCTTACTCCAGAGGCAAAGTATGTTGGGTGGAACATACCTTCAAATTTCACAATAGACATACCTTCATTTTACTCTCAATATGGCTATAAAGCTTATACTGAGATTGGTTGGCAACTGGGAATGCCTTCTACCATAGCTTATTTGGCTTGGCAAATGGCTAACAAAACAAAGGATCACGCAAAGAACATTTACAACAATCTAACTTACATCATTCAAAACATAAGTAAGAATGTTAATCTATCTAAACACATGAGCAATGCTGTTATGAACGCTCTTGAAACAACAATTTCCACTGTGTATAATTCTCTTCAAAATGCAACTATCTTTGGCTCTAACTTCAATTTGAGTGTAAATCTCTCTAACATAAATAATACTGCTAAGGCGAGAAACTTTATGATAAACATTTCAAAGAAGGCATTTGATGAACTATTGCAGCTTATGCCAACCAAATTAGTGGCCCTCTCTGCCGATCACTTGGGGGGAATAGTGACTTACGATAAATACTGGGATAAGAAAGGTTATAGAAGCGTGTACTTTAGCTTTGATGTAGAGTCAGCAGAGGGAAATATTGCAAAAACTCTGTTGAACGATGCAGTAAACTGGACACAAAAATGGGCATACAAAAATATAACTACGCTTTTAGGAAATCTAATTAGGGTGCCAAAAAGCGTTTATGAGGAATACAATAAAACGGTAAATGAGATAGGAGGTCAAAATCTCACAAATGAAGGTTTAATTTTGAATGAAGGAGGATACTCTCTTATAAATATCACTTCAAATTCTGAAGGAAGTTTAAGTGTAATTGTTGTGCATCCAACCACTAGTAACATAACTGCAAAGATACTTCAAGGTTCTGGAGAGATTATTTCTTGGTACAATGTAAATTCTACAATTACTGTTATCAACATCACTGCCTCTAGTAGCTTAGTTATTGGAATACAAGCTCACTGCAATTCTAGTCTCAATCCAGCATATGTAACTGTAAAAGAAACTTCAGCAGTTCCAGAGTTTTCTAATGCAGAATATCCACTATTGATCATACTAGCTATGGGTTTAGTTAGCATACTGGCTATAAGAAAAAGGAAGAATGGCAAATAATTGAATGTTACTTACAAAAATTATTTTTTCTTTTTTTATAAGCTCTATGTTTAATTACGATAAAGAGAAGATAAAGATGTCTAAATTCACATTTTTTAAGTGCCTAAATCAAAGTGCACTTCCACGGCCTCTTTGATATTTTCCATAAGCTCGTCCAATGTCTTGCCCTGTGTGAATATATCCACACCTATTCCACGGGCACACCAGTATTCTCCATCGTTGTATATTTCAAACTTAACGAGCAACATAGGCACCGCATATACATGGGGTTTGTGGGGTATTTAATTTTATAGACAAGTAAGGAGATAGAGAAGAAAGAGGATAAGGTAGAAATGGGTAAGAAGTTGAGATGGAGATTTAATTTTGAAGAATTATTACTAATTACACATTTTATACTTTTAATTCATAAATTATTTATAAGGTAAAGACCATATCTTTTATTACGAGAAGGTGGTAGGAACGAAAGGAAATAAAATTGTGAAGATATTAGTAGTTTCCTTAGTTCTTTTGATGATTTTCAGCGAGCTTGTTATGAATGCTGAGGGTGCAACCACTCATGAAAATCCCCTAAGTTCCAATGAAACAAATGTTGTGAAGACGCATATACTTGATACATCCTTCTCAGATTTCAAATTCAAGAAGATAAGCCAAGCGGATATAAATAAAATGTTAGAGTTGAGAGAAAAAATAATGGAAAGATTGAATGAAAGTGATGGTGAAAAATCGTATCAGAACTTACCTGAATATAATATGGAGAATTCTGCAGCTCGTATGGAACATTTATCGTATATGAATACCCGTATAGATTTTAAGAATAATACTCCTCCAATAATAGATGGACATGCCACAGGATTAATTTTGCCTGATAAAAAAGAGATTGAGAATTTGATAGGGCACAATATGATCGTTGAAGTGAATGCAAAGATAAAAGAGCCAAGCAGTGTTAGATGGGATTTAGATCCTCATTTTCCACCAGTGGGAAATCAAGACGGGCAAGGCTCTTGCACAGCTTGGGCTGTAAGCTACTATCAAAACGGATTTTTGCAAAGAATGATTTACAACTGGACAGATGACTCTCCTGCACATCTTATGAGTCCGGCCTGGACCTACAACAAGGTAAATGGGGGGGAAGATTATGGAAGCGGTTTTGAAGGCAATGCAGAGTTGATTGAATCGGTTGGAGATGCAACCTTAGCCAATATGACTTATAATCCTTCAGATTATGTATCTTGGGGAAATGAGAGTGCATGGAGAGATGCTCCCAAGCATAGAGTTGGGAATTATTACCTTGTTTATTTTGGAAACGATAGTGGAATAGCGACAATAAAAGAGTTGCTTCGAGAGGGATATCTTGTTACATTTGGTATAGATGCTTCTCAGTATTATAATGGATTTGTTGATGGAAACTATATCATATCTTCACAAGAATACAATTCTGCTGGGCTAAACCATGCCCAGACAATTGTGGGATATGATGATAGCATAACGGATGATGGAGATGTTGGAGCGTTCAGAGTTGTAAATTCATGGGGTACATGGTTTGGAGATCATGGATTCTATTGGTTAACCTATAAAGCTTTAGAGGAAAAAGTATCTCAGGGCTGGCCCTATGCCTATGTTCTAGTTCCTATCTCCAACCATCCTTACAATCCAAAACTCCTTGCTACTTGGCATTTTAGCAATCCCGGGCCAAGAGATGCACCAATAAAGATTACCATAGGTTCTCCAGATTCAAATGAGTACAGAAGTCCAATTTGGAATGGTGGAAACTATAATTTTCCAAAATTTATGGCCCTTGATATCACTAAGTTTTACAATGAATGGGTGAATTCAAGTTATAAGGATAAATTCTATCTGAAAATAGGCTCTAGAAGCGGCCCTAGCACTGTAAATTCTTTCAGAATAGAATACTATCCTTATGGCTATAAATATCTATGGCAAAACTCAAAGGAATCTCCAGATGTACCTGCTACAACTCCAGCTGTGCTCTCCTCGACTCAGTTTTCACCTAGTGAATATTTTCCATACGTGCATGTATTCTTGGTGAAGAGTATTGCACATATCTATAAGGATATCCTTAAGTACCCAGTGTGGATAGGAGATGCAGGAAACAAATCGGATACTTTGATAATTACAACGGAGGCAACAAATGGCTGGAGTGTATCTCTGCCAAGTAAGGAGGAACTATCTGCTGGAGTAAGTATAAAAGTTAATATGACTATCCAATTGCCAACCAATACCAAGTTGGGAGATTCATCACTTATAACCATCAAAGCTGTATCAGAGAATGACACATCAAAAGTATATGAATTAGAGTTTAATGCATATTATGTATCAAGACCAATTCAGATAGAGAACGATACTGATTTTGCACAGCAGGCGCAGAAATATGGATGGCCAGGTGATGGCAGTAAAAACAATCCATACATAATTAATAATTTGTACATTATAGATGAATCAACTATTGGAATTTATATAAGTTCCACGGATGTATATGCAGTTATAAATGGAGCACATATAGAAAACACAGTGGGCGGAATTTACTTGGAAAACTCTAGCAATATAATGATTAAAAATTCAATATTGAAAAATATAGCAGGTATGGGCATCTACTTGAGTTCTTCCATCTATAATACAATTTATAACAATACCTGCAATGACAACAATAGGGCTGGCATCTGGTTAGAGTATTCCAGCAACAACATTATCTCAAACAATACCTGCAATGACAACAATTGGTATGGTATCTACCTAAGATGGGTTTCCAACAACAATGTAATATTAAACAACACTTGCAATGACAATAATGGCCTCGGCATCTACCTGGAATGGTCTTTTAATAATAATTTATATGAAAATAAATTTATGAACGATGGGATATTTTTGGAAGGAGAGTGGAACACATTCACCACCCAAGATATTTCTTCAAACAATATGGTGAACGGCAAACCTGTGTATTATTTCAAAAATGTAAATATGAACAATGCATCTGTGCCCAGCAATGCAGGAGAGGTAATTCTTGGAGATGCCTCTTGGCTAAAAATAGAAAATCTGCATATATTTAATGCTACAGTAGCTATTGAAATTGGATGCTCCTCAAATATTACTGTTAGAAACAATACTTTCAATGGTAATGAGATTGGTATCTTCTTGGAGTATTCCAGCAACAACATTATCTCAAACAATACCTGCAATGACAACAATAGGGTTGGTATCTTCTTGGAGTATTCCAGCAACAACATTATCTCAAACAATACCTGCAATGACAACAATAGGGTTGGTATCTACCTAAGATGGGTTTCCAACAACAATGTAATATTAAACAACACTTGCAGCGATAATTGGGCTGGTATCGAGCTATCCTATTCCAGCAACAGTAAGATTATATACAATAATATCTGTAATGGCCTTGGAATTAGCATCCTACTAAGTGATTCCAGCAATAATGTAATTTCCAACAATACCTGCAGCGATAATTGGGCTGGTATCGAGCTATCCTATTCCAGCAACAATGTGATATCTAACAATATACTTACTAACAATAGCGGCTATTATGGCATTCATATATATTCTGGTTCCAATTGGAATCACATATACAAAAACAACTTCTATTACAATGATGGCTCAGAGAACACATTCGAATCTTTCCACATCCAGGCACGAGATGATGGCTCAAGCAATTACTGGAACTCTACCACAGGTATTGGCAATTACTGGTACGATTGGGCTAATAACAATGATACGAATGATAAAAATCATGATGGTATAGTGGACTGGCCATATCCGATAGCAGGTTCAGCAGAGGCAAAGGATTACTATCCACTAAGATGCCCGATAGGAGAATCTGCACCATCTCAACCTTTTAATCTAAGTGCTAACACAGGATATGGTTATATAAACCTGAGTTGGAAGCCACCAGTGTGTAATGGGAGTTCTAACATCACAATGTATAAAATTTATCGCAATGGCACTCTAATAGCAACAGTACCAGCTACCCAACTTTGGTATAACGATACCAATGTGACAAATGGAGTAACCTATACATACTATGTAACAGCGGTAAATTCAGTGGGAGAAAGCGAGAAGAGCAACGAAGTGCAAGCAACTCCAGTAACTATACCTACACCACCGGAAAATTTGCAGGTAAATACAGGTAATGGATATGCACTCCTCACATGGCAAGCTCCTTCTAACAACGGTGGGGCTGCTATAACAGAGTATAAGATTTATCGTGGCACTACTTCTGGTGGTGAATCATACCTCACGAAAGTGAGCGCCTCTACAACCTCATACAACGATACTTCTGTTATCAATGGTAATACTTACTACTACTATGTAACTGCTGTAAACTCTGCTGGAGAATCTAAGCCGAGTAATGAGGTTAGTGCCATGCCAATAAGTATTCCATCAGCACCTCAAGACTTGCAAGCCAAGGCAGGTAACCTGTATGTTAATTTGACTTGGCAAGCATCTGTGGATAATGGTGGAAGTGAGATCATAGAATACAAGATATATCGTAACAACAAACTTATCAGCGAAGTACTATCAAATCACCTTTGGTACAATGATACGAATGTAAGCGGTGGAGTTGTCTATAGTTATTATGTTACTGCAGTCAACTCCGTAGGAGAGAGCAATAAAAGTAACGAAATACAAGCCATGCCTGTGAGCGTACCTTCTTCTCCTTTAAATCTTAGCGCAAGCCCTGGGAATGAATATGTAAATTTAACATGGAATACTCCAGCTAGTGATGGTGGCTCTAATATAACAGAGTATAAAATCTATCGTAATGGCACTCTAATAGCCACGGTACCAGCGGACAGATTATGGTACAATGATACTAATGTAGTTCCCGGAGTCAATTACTCTTACTATGTAACAGCAGTTAATTCAGTTGGAGAGTCACAGCCAAGTAACACTGTAAAAGCTACACCAACAGGAGCTATACCTGAGTTCTCAAACGCTTGGATTGTTGTCATAGCAATGCTATCCTTGCTTGTAGTATTTCGTAGGAGAAAAGCTAAGAAAACCTGAGGTTCAAAATTTACAACTCACAAGAAAAACAGTTTATACGCTAATAATCTTGCATTCCTCATATGGACAATTTTAAATAGCACCAGAAAATGAATCTTTGCAATGAGTTTTGGATATATATAGAGAAAAATACATCCTGCAGGAAATGACAAATAGAAAAGTTTAAAATAGGGAGGGAGAATGTATAAACGATGAGCGAGGAGATCAGAGACAAGAACTACGAGTTCTACATAAATGCGGATTTGAGCGAATACGCTGGGAAATGGATTGCCATAGTAGATGGCAAGGTTGTGGCCAGTGGAGATAGAGCAGATGTAGTTTACAATGAAGCAAAGAAAAAATATCCAGATGAGGAGATAGATCCTGCGAAAGTTCCAACTGATGATCTCTTGATTCTGTAAATTGTTCTTCTTTTTATATCGTAAGAAAACTTTAAAAATATAAGTAATGGATGTGTAAATATGGAAGATGTGGGCAGGAAGAGATTGTACAAGAATCTAGAGGAGGAAGAGCCAAGTGAGGAGGAGCTAAAAATAATAAAAGAGGGTAGAGAAGAAATAAAGAGAGGGCAGTATGTAAAGCTTGAAGATGCTTTGGAAATTTTAGATGAGTGAAACTACCTAGTAATTGCTCATAGGAGGAGAACACATTAACTCATCAATGGTAGAAGGTTATAAAGAAAAATTTCTCACTAGAATAAGACAAAAATATTAAATATGTCTCAGTTGTATAGAACAAATTGGTTGAAATGCTCTTGGAAGAGGTCATAGCTGAGTTTCATCGCTTTGGAATTCCGGAATTGAAAGAGAGGAGCTTAGATTTGCCCTTGAATTTGAACAAAGCAATCACTGTTGTTGGACTACGAAGAACGGGAAAGACATATCTACTGTACCAAGCGATGCAAAAATTGATAGAAAGAGGAATGAGAATTGAGCAGCTCTTTTACATAAACTTTGAAGATGAGAGAATAGGAAATATGGAGTCCAAAGATTTATCTCAAATTGTGGAAATATACAGAAAATACAATCCTGATGCAAAGAGCATGTATATTTTCTTGGATGAAATACAGAATGTAAAAGGTTGGGAGAAATTCGTGCGCAGGCTTTTGGAGAGAAGAAATGCAAGGCTCTTCATCACAGGCTCATCTTCCAAGCTTCTAAGCAGAGAAATTGCGACTACTCTTAGAGGGAGAAGCCTGAGTTACCATCTTTTTCCCTTATCTTTCAAAGAGTTCCTAAAATTCAAGGAGTTTAAGCTCAGAGAACCTTTGATAGAAGATGATAGGGGAATGATAAAGAAGTATCTAGATGAGTACACCAACTTTGGGGGATTTCCAGAGATTGTAAATTACGAAGAGATGCTGAAGATAAGAACCCTCCAAGAATATCTGGACTTGATAGTTTACAAGGACTTGGTGGAGAGATACGGAATAAAGAAAATTGGTGTGATGAAGGCATTGATAAAAGCCACAGTAAAGAATTTTGGGAACAGAATGTCAGTTAAGAAACTCTACAATAGCCTTGGTTCTGGAAATGAGCTTAGCAAAAACAAGATCTATGAGTATTTCTCGTACCTTGATGATATCGGGTTTGTTATTCCAGTGAGAAAATTCAGCTACAGTGAGATTGAATCTATGAGGAGCATGCCCAAATTATATGTGGTGGACAATGGATTTCCCACGCTCTATGGAATGAAAGATATGGGAAGAAGGATAGAGAACATAGTTGCCGTGGAGCTAATGCGTAGAAAATACTACTACAATCCCACTCAAGAAATTGCCTATTATATGGCAGGAAACAAAGAGGTGGATTTCGTTGTGTACGAGGGGCAAAGGGTTAAAGAATTAATACAAGTTTGTTACAATGTTAGCGATATAAACACTAAAAACAGAGAGATAGACGCTTTGATAAGAGCTTCCAAAGAACTGAAATGCAATAATTTAAAGATAATCACATGGGACTATGAGGGCAAAGAGGAAGTGGAGGGAAAGAAAATAGAGTATGTGCCCCTGTGGAAGTGGCTTCTTGCATCGTAGATGAGAGTTTTTTAGGTGGTTATTTCGTAAAGTATTTATAATATAAGTTGCATATCTTTTGCCGTTGCATAGAAGGTGGTGGAAACGAAGGGTAATGGAGTTGTGAAGGTATTAGTGATTTCCTTGTTGCTTTTGGTACACGTTAACAATCTCAAAGAGTTTTTTTCCTTGAGTAAGCAAATTTATAAAGTGGTGGGGGAGTAAAAATGAGACGAAATAAATATAGTCATCATGTAAACGTGTTTATAACGATAATTGTGCTCATACTGGTAATAGGTAGTGGAATTATAATACATAGTAGCCAATTAATGAAATCCTCAACGTATAGTGATAATATAAATTATAACCGTATGTTTGGAAATGACACAGTTAAAGAATCAAATATAACATCAAATGAAACCCTTAAAAGCTCTTCTGCTGTACCTTTGGCTCCACAAAATTTGGAGGCTTATCCTGATAATAAAGCAGTCCATTTAAAATGGAATCCACCTATATCCGATGGTGGATCGCCAATAGAGGAATATGTGATTTATAAAGCTACTCAGTCTGGTTATGAAAATTTTTATAGGACTACTACGAACACTCACTTTGATGATCTTAATGTAACTAATGGACAAAGATATTATTATCAAGTATCCGCTGTAAATAGTGTTGGAGAGGGACCTAAATCTGATGAAACCAGCGTTGTGCCTTCATCAAATGGAAAAGTTCCATGGCCAATGTTTGGAAGAGATAGGCACAATAGTGGCTTTAGCCCATATAACAGTTACCTTATAGATGGTACTGTAAAATGGACATATACAACTGGGGGATATATAAACCAACCTGCTGTTGTTGATTCCAATGGCAATATTTATTTTGGGTCAAATGATAATAAATTCTATTCTTTAGCCCCCAATGGAAATCTTAGATGGTCTGTAACTCTTAACGGGGCCCCTACCGCTGGGGCATTGGACAGCTATGGACACATTTATATTGGTACAAGTGAGGGTACACTTTATTGTTTAGATATAAATAACGGCTCTCAGAAGTGGTCATATTCAATAAATGGAAGTATTTATTCCTCTCCTAAAGTTGGTACTGATGGTACTATATACTTTGGTGCTACAAATAATTATTTTTATGCTTTAACCTCTGGAGGTGGCTTAAAATGGAGATACCATACCAGAGGTAAAATTTATGGCTCTCCGGCTATAGGTGATGATGGTACAATATATTTTACATCATATGATATGTATGTATATGCTCTTAATCCAAATGATAGCCTAAAATGGAAATACAAAACAAATATGAGTATATATGGAGGACCGCTTATAGATCGAGATGGCAATATTATTGTTGCTTCTGACAAGGTATACTGCTTATATAACACTGGCCATCTTAGATGGACATACACACCAGAAGTTGATGGTATATACTTTACTCCTTTTTCTGATTATAATACTGGTACAATATACTTTGGGGATGACCATTATTTTTATGCCTTGTATCCAAGTGGATTTTTTAAGTGGAAATACGCAGCTAGGAATTCTATTGAAGGAACAGGTGCTGTTGGAGATGATGGAACCGTATATTTCGGTTCATATGATCACAATATTTATGCACTTAATCCAAACGGATCTCTAAGATGGAAATATTCTACTGGAAATGTAGTGGTGAGTAACGTTGCAATAGGTTTAAATTCTACCTTATATGTGGGTTCTGTAGACCACAAAATTTACTGCTTTACCAAGAATAACTACACCGTACCCTCTCCTCCTAGGAATCTTGTGGCCTCCCCAGGGAATAGTAAAGTTATTTTATCATGGGATCCACCAACTAATGACGGTGGTGGAACAACTTATTATTATATATATAGAGGCACATCTACTGGAAATGAACACTATATAGGATGGGAGGGTGGAGGTACATCCTTCACAGATGATGGATTAACAAATGGGGTAACATATTATTACTATGTCACAGCGGTAAATTCGGCGGGAGAATCACAGCCTAGCAATGAGGTTAGTGCAACACCTTTTAATAATGGAGTTTTTGAAATATATTCCCAATATACGGGGTACTTCCTCACGAGCATAAGTTTAGAAAATACTTTTGGAGCAAAGATAGTGAGGAATGGTGAGAATCCGTCGGAGGTGTGGGCAATAGCGGGAAATCATAATTATAGCGTTGTGAATAAAACAGGTTCTCTATGGAATCTCACAATAAATATGGGAAACATAGGCATGGTGAATAATATAGTATTTTATGCAGAGTTCTCGGATGGAATTATTTTAAGCAAGGAAATCAACATAAAAATGCTGTGGACTCCACAGTGGATAACAGATATATTAACATACTCTGGATCTATGAATATTATAACTGACAATTCTGGAGAGTGGAACAATGAATATTACATAATTCTAACATATCCACCGCCTAATTTCTCCGACAAATTACCATTTTTGGGAAATGTAGATCTTCCATTTATAGGAGGCAATTACAGTACAGATTTACCTTTCAATTTTGAGATAAACATAAGCTCTACGGGTAATATAAATCTACAAGTTGAAGTTGATATGCCAGAGGTAGATATAGGTCTTGGTGTTGCAGATGCTAGCTTCAAATCCACTTTAGAAGCTACAGGAACTTTTGAAATTGCAGATTCCACAATAAAATGGGTTTCAGCAGAGCTAGGCATAGATGTTTCTGGTTCTTTTTCTGCATCTTATCCGCTATTGGGCTATGGATTTTATATAGGAGGTAAAGAAGTTGATATTGGGGTAGTGGGTGAATTCAAAATATCACCATCTTTTCTTGTAAAGTTTATGTTTGGGCCATCCGATAATCCCAATGATGACATATGGGATCATATAGGCATAGCCCTGCAAGAGATATATGGTAAGATAAAGATACCATTTACTTTGGCTATAACGGGAGGTATAGGCATTGGGAGCATCACGGGAGGAGGAGCTTTAGAGTTAGATATGGCACTGCAGTCACAAAAGCCACATGTTAAAGGATATGAGATATTGGGTAGTTTGTTTGTAAATGTAAAAGCGTTACACTGGGAGCATACAATCTGGCAAGCTAATGGAACAATATATCAGAATGGCATTTGTGCACCAAGGGCTATCTCTCTAGATGATAATAATTGGACTATAATTGCAAGGTATTACAACACTACAAATTACAATAAACTACTGTGGAACAGTAAAAACAGGTTTGGAGAGGTAATGGGAAACATATATCCCAATACAAATTTAGGAATGTATACCACCACTAATGGAGACAGCGTGTTGATGTACACGATGGATAATGTAAGTAAGTCTGAGAAAATAGGGCTTGAGCTAGGAGCGTTGTGGTATAATAGAACTGAGAATAAATGGTTCCATATTCCAGCACCGCCGGAAAATAATGAAATACAATATAAGCCAGTGATGATAAGTTATGGAAAAGATAAAATATTAGCAGTATGGAACACGATACCCTATGGAATAATGAATGATACACAATCTCCATTTAACATAACCTCAACAGTGCTTAAATCTGGAATTTACAATATCAAAACGCATAGTTGGAGTGATATTAGAACCTTGAGTAGCAACAATGTTGCTGTGGACTACAAATTATCTAGCTCAAATGGTAACATATATTTATTAGTGGCAAAATCTGATAATCTATTGGGGTTAGATTCGAGATTGGTGCTGATTAACGCCAATACAGGTGATGTTATATGGGAAAGCAGTGTGATAGGAAATATATCGAAGATAATATCATTTAATGCATCGTCAGATATGGCGGTTCTCAAATACGCGAATGGTACATATTCAACCATATATCTTTCTTCCAGCGCAAACATTCTTAGTATACCTAGCATAAATGGTTACAATATAGGGTATATGACAATGTCAGGTAACTATGTGAATGTGATCTATGATTCTAATAATGCTAATACAAGTATACTTAGAATATATAAAGCAAGTGGGAGCTCTCTGTTGCTAAAATATGAATATGCTGGATTAATGGGTAATATAACAAAATTTGTTATTTTCAATGATAAGTACATAGCATATAAGATACCGGGAGCAGTGGAATTTACAAAGATAGGAGCTACAAATATAAGTGTGCTTAAGAAGTGGTATATAAATAATATAACAGATTTCTCAGCACAGATTAATGGAAATTATTTGAATATGTGGATTCTTAATGATACTGGTGGAAATATTAGTGATCCTATTGTTGGATTGCAATTTGTTAGTCAGGCACTAACTCCTGAAAGTCCAGAGAACTTAATTGCAACCGCAGGAGATGGATATGCAAATATTACTTGGAATGCACCTATAGATCAGGGTATTTCTAACCTTACTGCATACAATGTATATCGCAATGGTACTTTAATAGCAACAGTGTCAGCTACCCAGCTCTGGTACAATGATACGGATGTAGAGAATGGAGTGGCATACGCCTACTATGTAACGGCTGTAAATTCAGTAGGAGAGTCACAGCCAAGCAATGAGGTAGAGGCCACGCCGATGACGGTACCGAATGCGCCAGAGAACTTGGAAGCTAAGGCAGGTAACAGTTATGTAAATCTGAGTTGGGAGGTACCGGGGGATAATGGAGGGAGTGCTATAACGGGTTACAGAGTGTACAGGAATGGGAGTTTAATAGGGACAGTGCAGGCGAATCAGCACTGGTACAATGATACCAATGTAAGCAATGGGGTAACATACAGGTACTATGTAACGGCTGTAAATTCTGTTGGAGAATCACAGCCAAGCAATGAGGTACAAGCGACACCGAAATCAATAACCTATACTGTTATATTCCATGTATCTCCAAGCAAAGGAGGTACAATAACATTTAATGGAGTTACATATAAAGATGGACAAAGTGTTGTAGTATTAGGCAATAATTACAACATAACAGCAAATGCGGAGACAGGTTATAAATTTGACCACTGGGAGACTTCTGGAGGTATAAGTGTGAATAATCAGTATTCTCAGTCTGCAACAGCTACAGTCTCAGGAAATGGTGAGATAACTGCAGTATTTGTAAAAGCAGTAACTGTACCAACACCGCCACAGAACTTACAGGTGGGTATAGAAAATGGCAAGGTTATACTTACTTGGCAAGCACCGAGTGATAATGGAGGATCAAAGATAATAGGGTATAAAATATACAGAGGTACAAGTTCTGGAAAAGAGATATATTTAGCGCAGGTGGATGGTGCACTAACTAAATTCATTGATACATCTGTATCTAATGGAACTACATATTACTATTATGTTGTAGCAATAAACTCTGCGGGTGCATCGCAGCCTAGCAATGAAGTGCAGGTCACTATACCCCAAAATGGCAATAATAACCACAATACAAATACCCCAAATAACCAGTATCTAGGAATATTGACTAATCAGTATTACATGTGGTTTATCCTTCTTATGTTGATAATTATAATTGCAGTAGTAGCTGTATCTCTTTCAAGAAGGAAAAAACCTGAACCTGTAAAAGAAAAGAAAGAGACACAGCCAAAGCGCATCTCTAAGCAACAAGATGATATGAAAACAAAGCTTCAAAAGTTAAGAGAGCTGAGAGATGCAGGTCTTCTTACAGAACAGGAATATCAACAGAAAAAGAGATTATTAGAATCCAAAAATAGGAATAACAATGAGATAAAAGATAAGCTACAGAAGTTGAAGGAACTAAAAGATGATGGATTACTTACGGAGGAAGAATATCAACAAAAGAAAGAAGAGTTATTAAAAAGGTTCATTAAATAGGATGTAATATTTGAGAAATAAAATAACTTTTTCTTTTTTTGATTTTGTAGTTAGTAGTATATGATTTATGTGAATCAAGATGCGATGGGGAAATAGAAGATGTGAGGAAAGAAGCTTGGGAGTGACTCTTGCACTTGGGAGGTTATGACTACAATCGTGGAGGTTTTCGGGGTAAAAATTCACCTCTAAGAGCTTTCAAAAACACCCATATTTTGTCCTCTTTGAAGGCAAATTTGCTCGATATTAGCGGTTCTAATGTGAGGTAATGTAATTATACCTTTAAGGGTAAAAACGCTCTTAAATCAAAAATTTGTAAAACATCTTTTAGAAAAGAAAAAATAGAATAAAGTGATAGTAAAGGTGATGTCAGCAAATGGCATTGTAGAGATGTTAGAACGACTTAAGGGGGAGATACAGGACATAAAAAAGATGCTAGAGAGGTTGGAGACTATGCTAATTGGTGAGGAAGAAATATCGGAAGAGGAGAGAAAAGAGCTTGAAGAGAGGATAAAAGAGGCCAAGAATGGAGATACGGTGAGCTTGGAAGAGTTTCTCCGTGATTTAAATGTACAGAGTTGAGATACATCGCAAGGCCCAGAAAGAGATAAAGAGCTTGCCGGAAGATGTAAGAGAAGGTTTTGAATTTAATTATCAATCTGCAATACACTCCGTATCCTTTTAAAGAGTACGACCTTAAGAAGATAAAAGGGCTGAAAGATGTTTATCGTGTGAGGATAGGAGATTATAGGGTAATCTACCTTGTCAACGATGATCTCAAGAAAGTTACAGTTTAAGAGGTAAAAAGTAGAGAAAAAGCATATAGGGATTTAAAGAGCAGAATGCCCTGAGATTATCTTCGCAGTTTTTCAAACAGCCAAGGCTTGTCTTGGGCAAGAGTAATGATGATATCCTCTAGGTCTTCATCCTCTGGGTATGTGAGTAATATATTTTCCACCATTTCCTTCATTAGCTTTGCTGGGAGGTCTATCGTATGTGGGCCAATCTGAATAAGGTATCTTTCAGCTGCTCTTCTAATCTTCACAAAATTCGTAGTATCCATGCCCTTTATTTCCACCAATCTGGTTATCTCCTCTCCACCGGATAGCAGAAAGGAGAATCTTACCACATCATCACTCATCGTTCCTCACCTCTCTTACAAGTATTTTAACATCCTTCTTCAAAATCACATAATCCTTACCTTCAATCCTTGTAATTTCTATTATTCCACTGTACATCAGCTTGTAAAGATGGGGCCTTATAGAGTTTCTCTCCACAGGCAAATCTTGATCTTTTAGAATCTTCAAAAGCTCGGGAATTCGCATTTTTTGTTTTTTCTTTAAAGCTTGCAGAACCGCAGCCCGTATGTAGTGAGAGAGTCCGTCAGCTAGCACTTCTATGGTGTAAACATCTTTAACTTCTTCATAACTATTCATCATCATGTAGGTAAGACGAAAGGTATATATATGTTTTTTGCATGATGTCAAAATGTCATCAAATTTAGACATTTAGAAAATGAAGAGGGAAGTGAGATGAACATAAAAAAGATAAAAGAGGTGGTAGACGAGGTGAGTAAGGCGTTAGAAAATGGAAACTATGAAGATGCAAGAGATTTAATAGAGAATCTCAGGGCCATGCTAAAAAGCACAACAGAGTCTAAGGGGTGGCAGAAAAACAAGGATGAATACTTTGCGTACTTGAAAACTACGCGGGAAATAAAAACTGTAAAGGATCACAGAATCAAGCTTGAAAAAGCAGAAGAGTTTTTGAAGGAAAAGTACGGATATCTTCCAAATCCAGCCTCTATAACGGAGAAAGATGCTAGAGAGTACCTTTACTGGTTAAAACTCAAGGGATACGATAGGAACTATTATCGCAGAGTTTTTCAAGTTTTTATCCAGTTTTTGGCATTCTCTATGAACCCCAGAGCTTTTAAAATGAGGTTTTTAGTGCCGAGAGAGGATAAGAAACCCATTCTCTACATGGCTATGGAGGATGTTAAAAAGGCACTTGAGATGTTTGGAGAACAGAATTTTGAAGAGCTAAAGCATAGGACGATGATATGGATCTATGCGTGGACAGGTATAAGATATTCAGAGGTGATAGTCTTAAAGAAAGATGACATAGATTTGAAAAACAATCTTATCATTGTGAGAAAAGGAAAGGGTGGGCATGAGAGAGTGGTGTACATACCTCCAGTGTTGAAGGGTCTTCTTGAAAAATACATTGAAAGATGGGAAAAATACATGAAATTGAGAGAGGAAATGGGAATGAGAACTTCCGAATACCTGTTCTTCTGGATCAAAAGAAACGGGGAGATAATGGATCCTTACTGGGGGTTTAGAGGGTACTTCAAGCATTTTGCAGATAGGGCAAAGGAAGTGGGCATAGAGAAATTCAATATAAAGAAGTTCAGGGCCACTATAGCAAAGTTGCTCAGGGAGATAGGAGGTGTAGACCTATCAACGGTAAGCGCTCAACTTGGACATAGTAGGACTTCCACGACCGAAGAATTCTACCATAGAATGGGACCGGTTGGATTAGAAAAGCCTTATGAGAAAGTTGAAAAACTTCTTTTAGGTGATAAAAAAGATGATTAGGTTATTATTCTATACTGCCGGCGGCGCTGGTGGGGTAGCTGGCGTGGAAGGATTCGCTCCTTCCCACTTCTTTACAACTTTTTCAAGTAAACCTTAAATATCCGATTTGAGTTTTAACTTTTAATGAGAAAGAGTATCGCAGTCACCATTAGCGTTATAATTATAGTAGCTACAATTGCAAGTGTAATTCTTCTTAGTGCCAACAAGAATAATGCACCACAGAAGATTGAAATAAACTTCCCTGAGAAATCTTATTCATACCAACTTGGATTTTTTACATTTAAAAATGAACCAATGCTGTATCTTGGAGCAAATACGAGATCAGGCATAGAAGGGGCAAACTACAGCTGGGGTACATTTTATATTGCGCACATTCACAACAAAATAAAAGAGGATGATTGGAAAGAAATATTAAAAGTGCATAAAGAAATAGAA
>WAPW01000025.1 GCA_015520565.1 Candidatus Aciduliprofundum sp.
CCTTTCTTTTCTATTCCAATCAGGATGTTGATATGGGAAGAAAGCTCGCTCTGGATGTGGCATTATGCCTAGTACATTTCCCTGCGGATTAGTTAGAGCAGCTATATCTTCCATAGAGCCATTTGGGTTCCATGGGTAATCTGCTTTAGAGCCATCTGGCTTTACATATCTAAATGCAATTTGCCTGTTCTCTATAATCCTTTCCAATGTTCTCTTGTCCGTAACAAATTTTCCCTCAGCATGGGCCACTGGAAGGGAGATGATATTTGGCACATCTTTGGTAAAAACGCTCTTGTTCTCTTTTTTCAAGTATGTCCAGCGGCACTCAAATCTGTTTGAATCGTTTGTCATCAAAGCTGCCTCTGGCTTTTCGCTTATCCCATCCACAGCGGGTAATAGGCCGAGTTCAATTAAGACCTGAAAGCCGTTGCATACCCCAACAATTATCTTCCCCTCATCCACAAAATCTTTTAATGCTCTCATTGCTATAGCTTTCAATCTAGCGGCAAATATGGCTCCTGCACGGACATAATCTCCAGCAGAGAATCCACCGGGGATGAATAGAATATCATAATCCTCCAAATTTTTCTTTCCTTTCTTTAAGAGATTTAAATGCAGATACTCCACATCTTGTTCCAATTCTTTAAACGCAATATAGCTCTCTTCTTCGCAATTTGTTCCTTCAATTTGAAGTATAGCTACTCTCATTTCCTCACCCCAAATAATTCCTTAGGGCATTGCGCCAAGAGCCTCTCAGTATATTTGTATGTATGTTGAATAACCAGCGATTTCCATCCCTTACCTTCAAATTTTCACCTTCAACCGTACCAATTCTCCTTGCCTTTACTATTCTCTCAAATTCCTCTTCTTTTCCTCTCTTTACTTCGCACACCCATCTCGTTGGGCTCTCTGAGAATAACTTGAAATCTGCACGCATAAAGCCCATGGAAGAGAGGTCTATCTCCGCTCCTATATTTCCCCCTATACTCATCTCCGCAAGCGCGACTGCCAAGCCCCCATGCGATATATCATGGCAAGATGCAATTAAGTCATTGTTAATAGCTTTCAATATCGCCTCCATTCTATCTTTGAGCTCTTCTAAATTCACTTCAGGCGCCAATGTGCTCTTTGCACCAATGAGCCTGTAATACCCGCTACCTCCCATCTCTTCCCTCGTTTCCCCAACGATGTAGATGGAATTTCCATCTTTTTTGAAATCTGTGCTTATTGCTTTTCTTATATCATCAATTATTCCAACTGCCATGAGAACAGGCGTGGGAGGTACATTCTTTCCAAATGCCTCGTTGTAAAAACTCACATTTCCAGAGACATAGGGGATGCCAAGGAATCTGGCAGCATCTCCTAGTCCACGGCAAGATTCGTGAAATTCTCCCATTATCTCTTCTCTCTCAGGATTTCCAAAATTTAAGCCATCGGAGAAGCTATGGGGATGAGCACCAACGGCTACGAGATTTCTTATGGCTTCATCAACCGTGTAGAGCGCGCCCTTATAAGCGTCTATCTTTCCAATCTGGGGATTTGCAGCTGTTGTTATTGCAAGTCCTTTCCAAGAGTCCTTCAGAGGTTTAATTATGGCTGCATCCCCATGGGTTTCGTAGTTGATTATTCCTTGCAGAGGCTTGAGCACAGTTCTACCTTGAACTTCGTGGTCATATTGTCTGATTATCCATTCTTTGCTTCCGATATTGTAAGAGCTTAGAAGGGATAAAAGTACATTTCTATAATTTGGCTCTTTGGGAATTTCCTGCATTTTTTCAATTTTTTTGATTTTATAGGGCCTTTCATACTCAACTCCCGCAGTTACAAATTCAAGGGGTAAATGCACAATGTGCTCTCCATACCAATATATATCAAGGTAATTTCCCTCCACACTCTGCCCTATAACGCTCATTTCAATATCCCATTTTTCACAGATTTCCCTTATCTTATCAATATCTTTTTCTTCTACGGCGAGGAGCATTCTCTCCTGCGACTCGCTTACCCAAATCTCCCAAGGAGCCATATTTCTCTCTTTCAATAGCACCTTATCCAAGTGCACCTCTGCCCCAACTCCTCCAGCATGGCACATCTCGCCGATTACACTTCCCAATCCTCCACCGCCAAGGTCTTTCATGCCCTTTATTCTCCCTGCATCATTTGCCTCTAAAATTGCGTGGATTAGTGGCTCCTTTATTATTGGATTTCCAAGCTGGACTGCCTGCCTCTCCTCCTCGCTCTTCTCAGTTAAAATTTTAGATGCGAAATTCACACCATGTATTCCATCCCTCCCTGTGCGGCCCCCTATGAGAACAAATTTTAAACCTGCCTTGCTCACTACACTCCTAACAATCTTATCTTTTCTAACTATTCCTAAGCATCCTGCATTTACCAAGATATTGTTGACGAAATCCTCGTGAAAATAAGTTATGCCTGCGATTGTTGGTATTCCAACCCTGTTGCCGTAGTCCCTTATCCCAGCTATCACCCTTCGCATGAGGTATAGAGGATGCTTTATCCCGGGATTGAGCTTCTTGTAGGGATAATCTGGAGGTCCAAAGAATAAAGGGTCTACGAGGGCTATTGGCTTTGCACCCATGTTGAG
>WAPW01000026.1 GCA_015520565.1 Candidatus Aciduliprofundum sp.
TAGGGTAATTGCTTGGGGTCGTAGCAATGGGGGCTTATTGGTAGCAGCCACACTTGTTCAAAGGCCAGATGTAATGGATGCAGCCATAATTGGTTATCCCGTTATTGATATGCTTAGATTCCACAAGATGTACATAGGCAAGGTCTGGATACCTGAGTACGGAAATCCAGATAATCCAGAGGATAGGAAATTTTTAGAAAAATACTCACCGTATCACAATGTGAAGAAGAAAAATTACCCGCCAATTATGATTTACACAGGCTTGCACGATGATAGGGTTCATCCAGCCCATGCTCTGAAATTCTTTATGAAATTGAAGGATGTTGGTGCAAATGTATATTTGAGGGTTGAGACAAAGAGCGGCCATATGGGTGCCTCGCCAGAGACGAGGATTAGAGAGCTCGCCGACATGCTCGCCTTCGTATTAAAGCAGGGGGGATTTAGCTGATACTTGTTGAGAATTTAGTTAAGAAATACTTTGAGAAAATAGTATTGGATGGTATAAGCTTTAAAGTTGAAAACGGAGAGATATACGGGTTCTTAGGCCCCAATGGAAGTGGAAAGAGCACAACATTGAAGATTCTTGCAGGGGTTTTAAAGCCCACATCGGGCAGGGTGGAAATAGAGGGCATTGATGTAGTTTCAAATCCTGTGGAGGTTAAGAGAATAATAGGATATGTTCCAGAGACACCTACCCTATACGAGAGTTTGACCCCTGCAGAGTTATTCTCCTTCATAGGTGGTATTCGGGGCATTGATGAGAAAATTCTCAAAGAAAGGGTAAATAGGTTCGTAGAGGCCTTTGAAATTGGAAAGTATATGAATCAATTCATAGGCACATTGAGCTTTGGAACAAAGCAGAAAATATCGCTCATAGCCTCATTCTTGCATGACCCAAGGGTAATAATAATGGATGAGTCAATGAATGGATTGGATCCGAAAAGTGCCAGAATTTTGAGAGAATTGCTAATTAGATTTAGAGATGAGGGAAAGAGCATAATATTCTCCACGCATGTTTTGCCCCTTGCAGAGATGATATGCGATAGGATAGGGTTAATTTATGAGGGAAGATTGATTGCAGAGGGAACTATGGATGAGCTTAGAGAGAAGGCGCAGGAGGAGAACTTAGAGGATATATTTTTGAAATTGACAAAGAGCAAAGATGAGATGGCAAATATAATTCAGGCATTGCAAGAAGTGTTGTAGGTGAGATGATGAATATAGTGCACTACATATACAGAGAGGTGCATTATCGCATTGTTCAGAAAAATCCAATGCTCAAAAACAATCCTGCAAGGTACAACCATGCATTGAAAATTGCCCTAAGTATGAAAAGAGGTCTTAGTTATCAATTTTTAAGTTATCTGATCTTTGGATTCTTCAGTGGAATGGGCGTATTTGTAATTTCCAGCTTGGATGTAATATCAACCTATGTTGTTTTCCTTTCCATCATTCCATTCATATTTGCAGTTTTTATCACCTCTGTCCAAGGTTCAAATGTTGTTTATATGGGGGTATTTGAGCCCTTAAAGCCATTACCCCTAAAGCTCGGTTCAAAGTATCTGAGCTTTTATCTTCTTTTAGAAATTCTCCCCTCTCTGGGCATAGTGCTGCCGACTTCAATCGTCATAGCCATAAAATATCCTTTGCCAGGAATAATTTCATTTTTCTGGTTCTTAACAGGCATATTCTTGGGTCACATAATTGGGCTATTAATTCTCGTCCTCTTTGGATTGAAGATAAGGCAGAGAGCAGGAAAGAGTGAGTTATTGGTGAATATAGTTCGTGCGATTCTATTTTTCCTTTTCTTTGGCATATTTTACGCATTCGTTTATATGCAAAAATACATAATGGAGCATTCTGGTGAGTGGGCGGGATTGATAGGAAGGTATTCAATAATTTTCCCCTTCTCCTCAGGCACAATTTTTCATCCTTTATTTTCAACAGTTCTCTTAATTCTCTACATGGCCTTACTCATGCCCGTATACTATCTTCTAATTCGCAGAATATGGGACAGGATCATGGAGCCTAGAGTGGTATTTGGTGAGAAAGAAATAAAAGAATATAAGGTAAAGAGCAAGCCAACTCCCTTCACACTCATTGGAAAAGATATGAAGATATTGATAAGAAGAACTGCACTCCTCGCGGGATTTCTTATTACTCTTTACATTGTCTTTCCTCAAATTTTTATGGTTTTAAGCACAGGCAAATTTCCAATGCTAAACGCGGTTATTATTCTCATAATGATAGGTGCGTTCTCCGCAGGGGGCATAGATGCGATATTGAAGGTGGATATAAATGCAATTGAGTTCCTGCGCACTCTGCCCTTAAGAAAGAGAGATTTCGTTATGGGAAAGATAATTTCAATGAGCGTTGTGCCTTGGGGCATTGGCATAGCAATTCTCATTCTTGCTCTCTATTACAATGGCTTGTATGCTTTAATCCTCATCCCCCATGTTTTTCTCCTTCCTTTCATTGCATCCTCCGTAGTCATGCTCTACTATTTCCATTACAAGGAGGAGGATATTGGCATACCTGATTTGAAGAAGACAGATTTGATAGTTCTATTTTTAATCCTTATGCTCATAATGGGCATAATTTCCATACCTCTAATTTTCCATCTTATATGGGTAAGCGAGATTGTAGCATTTGCAATATTCTTAATTCTCTTAATTTTTCTGCGTAGATGAACGAAGATTATAAATACAAAACCCCCATTCCGCTTTTAAGGGGAGATGTCCCTCAGGGGAATCCCCAGGAGGAATAAAGGATGTATCAACTTCCAAAGAGAAGAGCCGTTAATATGTATGGGTATGTGAAGAATGCTTGGAAAGAGCACAAGAAAACATATGTGCGAGATATTCAATGGCAGAGAATGATTCAGTGGAGACACGAGGGGGCAATTGTAAGAGTTGAAAGGCCCACTAGGATTGATAGGGCCAGAGAGCTTGGTTATAGGGCAAAGCAAGGATTCATAGTTGTGCGTGTTAGAGTTCGCCGCGGAAATCTGCAGAGGCGCAGGATAAAAGGAGGAAGAAGGCCCAAGAGGAGAGGTATGAACCGCATCCCAATGCGCAAGAGTATACAAAGGATAGGAGAGGAGAGAGTTGCTAGGAAGTATCCAAATATGGAAGTTCTCAACTCCTACTATGTTGGTGAGGACGGAAAGCATCACTATTACGAGGTTATCCTTGTGGATCCCCATCATCCCGCAATATGCAACGACCCCAAGATTAACTGGATATGCAGCAAGAAGCATAAAGGTAGGGCTTTCCGAGGATTAACAAGCGCAGGAAAGAAAGGTAGAGGATTGGGAAACAAGGGAATAGGTGCTGAGAAGGCAAGACCATCAAGAAGGGCAAATCTATAAAAACTATTATTTTTTTACATTATCGTGGTGTTAAAATGGAACCTAAAGAGCTTATGGGTTATTACAAGATGAAGGTAGAAGAAAATTTGAAGGAATTTTTCAAAGAGAAGAAAAAGAGTTTGGAGCATTGGAGCTCCCGAGAGGCCTGCGAAATCCTAGAAGAGTACACCCTTCGTGGGGGAAAGAGGATTCGTGCAATTTTGATGATAGTTGGCTATAAAATGATGGGTGGCAAGGATGATGAGATAATAAAAGCATCCTCATCTTTGGAGCTCATCCAAAGCTATCTCCTCATACACGATGACATAATGGACGAGAGCGAGTTGCGTAGGGGCAAAAAGACTGTGCATAAAATCTACGAGAAAAAGCATCTTAAGAATGGATTTGGTGGCAGACCAATAAGGTTTGGGGAGAGCATGGCCATAATTGCAGGGGACTTAGCTAATGCTTATGCTATGGAGATTTTATCCTCTACAAATTTTCCTTCAGAGCTGAAAGTAAAGGCAATTCACAAATTGAATGAGATTATTGAGTACACGGGCTACGGGCAGATAATTGACATATATTCTGGTGCTCTAGAGGAATTCAAAGAGGAAGATTTGCTCTTGTTGCATAAATACAAGACCGCAAGGTACACAATTGAAGGTCCCCTAGCTCTTGGCATAATCCTTTCAGGTAAGGAGCCAGATGGAATAGAAAATTATGCAATACCCGTGGGCATAGCCTTCCAGCTTCAAGATGATATATTAGGGCTCTTTGGAAGTGAAGAGGAAATAGGAAAGCCGGTGACGAGTGATTTGGCAGAAGGTAAGAAGACGCTCTTAATAATAAAGGCGCTTGAAAATGCAAACGATGAGGATAGAAAAATCATAATGCAAGCATTGGGCAATCCTGCCGTGACATACGAGCAGTTAGAGAGAGTGAGGGAGATTGTTAAGCGCACTGGCTCTTTGGATTATTCAAAGAACCTTGCAAAGAAGATGGTGGAAGAGGCGAAGGATTATTTGAAAGGAATTGAAGTTGAAGATGAAGAGATGAGAGATTTCCTGCTCTGGCTTGCAGATTATATGATAAGCAGGAGTTATTGAGCCAATATTATTTATAGCGAAAGCAAATACACCCATGTGCCAAGAGCAATCATAGAGCTGCCCAGTAGCGAGGAGATATACAGAGCTTTGAAGGTAGAAGCTGGAAGAGAGATTCCAAGGACGAAGATTGATATTGTCTCAAATGAGAATTTGGAGATAATTATAGATGCAGATGATTCCCATGCTTTGAGGGCAGCTTTAAACTCATATTTGAGATGGATTGAGCTTGCGTATGATGTTATGGAGGTGATTGAGAATGGTAGAATTGAATCTGACTCCTCATCTACAGGAGAAACTTGAGCAGGCGCAAAAATTGCAGGGAGAGCTTGAGGTTATAGTGGCGCAGAGGTATCAGCTTGAAGTGAGTTTGAAAGAAGTGGAAAAGAGCTTAGAAGAATTGGATAAAGTGGACAAAGATGCTCCCATTTACAAGCATGTTGGAAGTATTTTAGTTAGGGCAAAGAGCAGGGATGAGGTAAAGAAGGAATTGGAAGAGAAGAAAGAGATGCTAGAGCTAAGAATAAAGGCTGTGCAGAGACAGCAGGAGCTGTTGCAGAAGAAATACGAGGAGATACAGAGAGAATTCGCCGCTGCCTATGGGGGCGGAGCCGTATCAGGATAATTTTAATGCACAAGAATGCGGATATTGACGCCTTTTCTTCCGCTTATTACCTATCGGAGGTATTGGGCAATGCAGTTATAGTTTCAGATGGTTTAGACAAGTATGTTAAGAATATTGTTGACAAGGAAAATTTAGATGTGCGAAATGATATAGATTTTGATTACGATGAAGTCATAACTGTGGATACTGCAAGCAGAGAGCAGCTTGGAAAATTTTCAAATTTAAAAATTGATGTGGTCTATGACCATCATGAGAGCAATAATATTGATGCAAGGGAAAGACATGTAGATTCTTCATATCCTTCCTGTGCTGAAATGGTTTATGATATTCACAAAAAGAAGCCATCTAGATTTGCAGCCCTATTACTCCTTGCTGGCATAATAAGCGATACATTATGGTTCAAACATGCCAATAGGAGAACATTGCAAATATTCTACGAAATTATGAACTCCTATGACATTGAATTCTCTGATATTCGCAACATTGTTGATATGCCCATAACCTTCAGCGAGAAAATATCGGTGCTTAAAGGATTTCAAAGAATCATATATAGAAGCTATGGAAACAAGATAGTTGTAGCTACGAGGGTAAGTGCAAATGAGAGCATAGTTGCCACAGAGCTCATATCCTTTGCAGACATAGTTTTTGTGGGCTCTTCAAGAAAAAATGAAATTAGAGTTATAGGAAGAAGCAAGGGGACGAATCTCCTTGATATTTTTAGAGAATTATCCCAAGATTTCTCCTGCAAATATGGAGGACACAAAAATGCTGCAGGGATGAGTTGTATAGGAGAGCTAGAGGCAATTCTCAATGCAGCTTTAATCATATCCGCAAAGTATATTGAAGGGTAATTTTAAATATCACTTACCTATATAGAATTAATGTTCAAAGGCAGAGATATTGTCTCAATAAAAGAGCTCTCTAAGGAGGAAATGGAGATAATTTTTGAAGTGGCAAGAGAGATGCTCCCCATTGCAAAAGGAGAGAGAAAAAGCGATCTTTTGGATGGAAAAATCTTAGCCACTCTATTCTTTGAGCCATCCACAAGGACTAGACTATCCTTTGAATCTGCAATGCATCGCTTAGGTGGCTCCGTAATAGGATTTAGCAATCCTTCTGCCACATCCATTTCCAAGGGAGAGACCTTAGCTGATACCGTAAGAGTTATGGATTCTTACAGCGATGTTATTGTGATAAGACATCCATATGAGGGTTCTGCAAGATTGGCAGCCGAATTCGCTAAAAATCCAGTCATAAATGCTGGAGATGGTGCAGGGCAACATCCCACGCAAACTCTCCTTGACTTATTCACCATCCATCAAGAATTTGGAGAGATTGAAGGGCTAAATGTGGCTTTAATAGGGGACTTGAAGTACGGGCGTACTGTTCATTCCCTAGCTTATGCATTGAGCCATCTTGGTGCAAATATATATCTTGTGTCTCCAGAGCTACTAAGAATGCCATCCCATATCATAAGAGAACTGAGGGAAAAGCCAATGGAGACTGATAAAATAGAAGAAGTGATTGGGGATGTAGATGTTCTTTATGTTACTCGCATTCAAAAGGAGAGGTTTCCAGATCCTACGGAGTACAAGAAAGTGGCTGGCTCTTACAGAATAACTCCAGAATTATTGAAGAAAGCTAAAGATAGAGCCATAGTTATGCACCCATTGCCTAGAGTAGATGAGATAGAGCCAGATGTAGATTACACCGAGCATGCAAGGTATTTCCAGCAGGCCTTTAATGGAGTGCCTGTTAGAATGGCGTTATTGGCACTTGTTCTGGGGGTAGTATGATGGAAGAGCAAACTCTCAAGGTTCAAAAAATAAAGAATGGGATTGTAATAGATCACATCCCATGCGGCATGGCTTTGAAAGTTCTGAAGATTCTGAATATAAATGGGGATATTGGCTCCACGGTGAGCTTGGTAATGCATGTGAAGAGCAGAATGGGATGCAAGGATGTTGTCAAGATTGAGGATAGATTTTTAGAGGAGAGAGAGATTGATAAAATTGCATTGATTGCACCAACTGCAACTGTAAATGTTATTGAGAATTACAAAGTGGTTAGTAAGCACAAAGTTGAATTGCCAGACGAGATAGTTGGAATTGTAAGATGTATGAACCCAAGATGCATAACAAATCAGAGAGAGCCAGTTGTGCCGGAATTCAAAGTGGTATCAAAGAATCCTGTGATAATAAAATGCAAGTACTGTGAAAGAGAGATGGGCGTTGAGGACATAATTGAAAACATACTTTAGGGGAAAATAACAATATCCACTATGGAGCCATCCTCTAAATTCAATTCCTTTCTCAAACTTTTATCTGCGATTATCTCTACAACATCCCTATAATGGCTCCTTTCAGGGATTATAACTGCTGCATCCTTGCCGTTTATTGTACAAAGAAATGCCTTTACATTTCCAAAAGTTCTTCCTTCTGACACAAATCCCTTTATCAATATTCCCGGGAGATTGTGCAGCATCTCTACCTTCTCAATATCCTTTGCATAAACCCTAACGTTCAAAGTTCCAGGATATGGCTCAAAAAACAGTTTTTCTTTTATCTGATTGAAATATCCATCCTTCATTATGTAATACTTCCCCTCTCCAAAACCGCTTATAACCTCACCAGTTATCTCAATCTTCTCTGCTATTTCAAAAATTCTTCTGTAATCCATGGCTTCCTTCTTTAACAAATCCATGCCCTTCTTTGTCACCCTAGCCCATATTTTTTTCCCGAATCTTCTTATCTCCACAAAACCCTCTTTCTCTAATTCCCTAATTCTCCTTGAAGCACTCTGCTGGCTTATCCCCAAATCCCTTCCAAAATTTGATGTTGAGACCTCTACAAATTCTTTATTTCCACCGTACAATGCGATTTGCTTAAGCGCACTTATTATCTTTGGGTCAATCATTTTCAATCACCAGATGATTTTGTTTCATAGATAAAACTTTTATCCCTTCTTTTTTTAAAATTCTTGCCAATGCTCTATCATTTGTCACAACATAAGCATTCAGCTTTTTTGCAGCTTCTAAAACTCCCTTATCTCCGAGTTTTTTCACTTCTATAATATCATACTTCTTTGCAAGTTGCAATGCTGCCTTAGCTTCCCATCTCTTCTTTGATAATTTTTTCAATTCTCCGAGTATGCAGGATGGTACAAAAATATGAGCCTCGCCCACTATTCTCCTAATTTCCAAGTCCAAATTTAGGCGATACTCAAAGGGCATCATAAGGGCATTTGCATCTAGCACAACATTCATTAGCTGGCTATCCTCCCAAAGGCAACATTTTTCTTTATCTTCACGATTTTAACTTTTACTTTCTCCCCTTTCCTCGCTCCAGGAACATAGATTGTGTAATCCCCATATTTTGCTATCCCATCTCCATCTCTGCTCAAATCTGTAATTTCAACATTGTAAACTTTTCCCTCTTCAAGCTTGGAAACGCTGAATTTAACAGCCACTTTGCCATGGACAGGCCTTATTGCACCACAGGCCTTGCATACGAGGATTTCAACCCTCCCCTCTTTTCTAAGCTCCGTGTCTGGAGAGCCACATTCATAGCATATCACATAGGTCTTTACATAACTATCAATTCTGCTTTGAATCAAGGATTGTGAAACACGACCTTTCAAAATCAATCTCTCCCCTTGTATATTTCCAGCAGTACCGAGCTCTCTCATAAGGTACTTGTAAACATGCATTGGGTCCCTATTTATCTTCTTAACTATATCCATAAAATTCTTGATTATAGTATTCTTTCCCTCATAAATTACCTCTGCCTTTGGCACTTCAAACCTTTCTCTATTCTTAATCTCCTCGGGCAGCGCTTCGCGAACACGGGCGAGCAGAGAATCGTAATCGTATATATCTGTCATGTTTCCACCTTAGTGCCCAAATAAGTTTATATTTAAAAAACTTTGCATCATTCAAGCTGCTTTTTTATCATATTTTCCACAATGTCCAAGAATTCATCCTCTTTTCCCTTAGGTATGGAAGCACCTGCCGCAATATTGTGGCCTCCACCATAGCCACCCACTTCGGCGGAAGCTTCACGCATTATTATTGAGAGATTCAATCCTTTATCCACTAATGCCCTTGGGGCCCTAGCGGATACCTTGATATTTCCATCCTCGCTGTTTGCAAAGGCAATTATGGGTAATTCTCTATTACCCTCCTCTGTTAGAACCATTGAGGCAACTATTCCAACTATGTTCTCGTTTATATTCTCACCTGCGTGGAAGTACTGCAAAAATTCCCTTTTAACTATGCCTATTTCCTTCACAAAATTCACACCTTCAACCAAGTTTCTTCTATGGTGATTTAACATATTTAATGCCTTCTTGTAGTACTCATCTCTATCTCCCAAGCACACTTGATAACCTATGAATGCCTTGTTGTACCTTCCACAGGCATTTAGCAAAGTGGCGAATTCTTTCGCATCTCGCAACGGAGTGCCCCTCTCCTCATTCTTTAAAATGTAAACTTCGCCTATCAACCTTTTAGCCATCTCGTGCCCGTAGCCCATTCTCAAGATGAGCTTTACAAGCTCAGATAATATCAATCGTTTTTCCTCAATTGTAAGGTCAATCCATCTTCTCCATCTCTCCCTCTTTAAAGGTATTCCTAGCTCTTTTAGAAATGCTATGCATCTCTTCTCATCTCCTGTTAGAGTGGGAAGCAAAGGGTCTGTGGAGAATTGAAGCATCTTGTGAATTGGCTTAGTTTCCCTTCCAAAGAACCTTGCATCTAGGAAGAAATTCACATAATTGTGCTCTTTTGCCTCTTTCAAAATCACCCTGTTTGTGCCCGTAAGCCTCAAATTTTCAGTATCTTGCATATCTCCAATTGCTCCAACAATTGCAAGGGGACTTAAATCCACATTTCTCCTATCCAATTCCCTTGCAACTAAGTATGTTGTGCCCGCTCCACTTATATCTATAGCTCCATTTCTATTGAATATGTGGGGATTGAGCTGTAAAACATCACTTTTTGACAATTCTTCAAAAAATGAAGTTAGATTTTTTCTTGCTTCCTTTGGCACAATTACATTCAAGCTACTTGGCACATGATGATCAGTTATAACTGCATTTAGCCCGTACATTAGATGAACCATGCCGCTTCCAAGGTCTGTGAACCAAACTAAATCAGGATTATCGTCTTTTAGCTCTTCAATTTTTTTCTCATCAAGCTGCTTTACAAAATCTATGCGAAAATCTTTGTTCAATCTTTGCAATGCCCTTGCCGCTATGCTACCAGAAGTTATGCCATCTGCATCTATGTGGCTTACAATAACTATCTTATCCGCCTCTTCTATTTTCAATGCAATCTCCCTAGCTCTCTTCAAAAAAGCTTCCACGAATTTGGCATGGGGCACTAATAAAAAAATTTTTGGAATCAGGAAATTATGCCCAATTTTCGCAGTTTTTCTTCCTTGGGCACTCCATTAACCCAATCTCTAAATTCATAGTACTCTTGAAGCATATCTTCAAATATTTTCCTATCCAATGCATTCTTTCCCTCAAATATCTTTGGTGGGAGAGTATCGTACTTTCCATCAATTCCGTTTTTCACATTGAATAATCTCTCCAAGTTGTAAATTCTATCTCCAACACGAAGAATATCTTCGCTCTTGTAATGCACTCCAGTCACAGAGGATAAGAGTTTTGAATACTCTACCTCAGTCATAGCAAAGCCCGTGAATTTGCAGAGAACTAAAGAGTCTATGGCAGCATTCAGGTTTTGGAAGATTACAACCAGTCCAGCCTTACCCTCTGGGCTCAAGCGATGTATGAGCTTTGGCTTTCCGATTATCTCTGGAGCAACCATGTAGGCACGGAGATGACAGCCACCGCGATTGCTCGTAGCGTAGCTCAATGCTTGCCCGTATAGGCCACGGGGATCGTAGCCGGGGAGCTCTAATCCTTTTATATCAGTGCTCTTATCCTCCGCATTATATTTTTTAGCGAGAATTCTTGAGCCCTTGGATAGTTCTTCATCCTCGGGAATCTTTTCAATTTCATCAAGCATATCCTTGCCTGTAAGCTCTCTATACAATGCTATGGTTGCACCTGCGGTTATTGTATCCATTCCAAGATTATTGCATTTCAAATTTGCCTGCACAACTCTCTCGTAATCTCCATTTTCAATATTAGGCCCAAATGCCCATATTGTCTCGTATTCTGGCAATTCTATGCCCCTATCTTTATCCTTCTTCTTGCAATTGATGGGGCAACCCCAGCATCCATGGCTCTCTATATTGTAATTTTGCAAAATGTAATCGCCAGATAAATTTCCACCTTCAAAATGAACATCGTTGAAATTGTTGGTTGGCATAACATCAAGATAATTTACAATATCGTAGAGCATTGCAGTGCCGAATACTCGTAGGCCTTTATTTATGGGTGGCGATGCTTCTATCAATTTCACCATGTCCATCATTGCTTCTTTGTACTTCTCCACATTCGCCACCTTTGGCTTTTTTGAGCCCTTGACAACAATTGCCTTTAGATTCTTCTTTCCCATTATGGCTCCTAGACCTCCCCTTCCAGCAGTATGAGTGTAATCGTTCATTATGCCTGCATATAGTACACCTTTCTCTCCTGCTGGGCCTATAGTTGCTACACTTCCATACTCTTTCAATTTTTCTGTTGTAGCTTTTACCTCTAATCCCCAGAGCTCTTTGGCGCTCTCAAATTCCACTTCATCATCCTTTATCCTTATATATATTGGCTCTTCAGCCCTTCCCTTTACTATGAGAGCATCGTAGCCAGCATAATGCAACTCTTTCCCCCAAAAGCCCCCGGAATTGGAATCCAATATTGTGCCTGTAAGTGGGGATTTTGATACAACGCTATGCCTCCCAGACATTGGGGCTACACCAGTTAATGGCCCCACAGTGAAAACTAGGGGATTCTCATCATCAAAGGGATCAATGCTTGGCTCAACCATATCGTAATAGAGCTTTACGCCCAAACCCCTACCACCTATATAATCCTTCAAAATCTCCTCGCTAATATCAAATTTTTTTGCAGAGCTCTTACTTAAATCAATCATTAGACCTTTTCCGCTCCATCCATACATAGTGGGTAATCTCTCTACACATTAAAAATTTAATGTATGTGCGAAAGTTTAAGAATGATTTGTGCAATATCAAAGTGATGGATAAGCATAAGAAAGGAATTGCGCTTCTGGTTCTTGGCTCTCTGGGTCTTGGAGCTTACTATCTATTGAGGGAGGATTTTAAAAATTTGAAAATCGTGCAAAGCTCTAAAAATTTGCCAATCGTGATAGAAGAGAAAAAAGAGGAGCCATGGAGTGCCATGACTTGGGACAAGTTGGAGAATTTGCTGGGATCAAGGTGCATAAGAGGAAACTTGCCTGAGACATACTATAGAATGAGTGGGGAGGAGAAGATGAGCTGGCGCAGGTCTGTGTATAAGAGCGCAGATACATCTTTAGATAGAGCGTTTGTTTATTTAGATTCTAGGATAATATCTCAAGTTTATTCCCTCAACGAGCTTCGCAATGCTGTGGGTAAATACTCAAAGAATGAGCTCTCCTTCCAAGAACTTTATGCTCTTTACAAAAACGCTCTGCAAAAAGTGTTTGACATTAGATAAAATTTTTATATAGAAACATCTGTGGCA
>WAPW01000027.1 GCA_015520565.1 Candidatus Aciduliprofundum sp.
GCTTTGAAGATAGAGCTAGAAAACAAAGCATCATTTAAGAAGTTAGACATATTAAAGTAAACATTTCCCTCGAATGTTGTAAATACAAAAAAGGATAACTTCTTAAAATTTGTTTCTGCAAAAATCACTGCATCTTTAAAAATTGCCCCTGAAAAATCTATATCATCTTCAAAAATGCAATGTGAAAAGTTCACCTCTTTTTCAAATTCTGCAAGTGAAAAGTGAAAGTTTACATCTTCAGGAATTTTAGGGAAAACAAACCCTTTTAGATCCAGTTTTTCTTTAAAAATGTATTTTTCACTTTTTCTCTCGTTTATTATCGTGTTTACTTCAATTTTTTCTGGTTTAAACTTCTCTAAAAACTTCTCCCAAAATAATCTAGCCTCCTCCTCAGTTTTATTTGGCTTATGGAAAATGCAATACTCATCATCTTTTGTTTCTTCATCACAGTTACCATAATGGGCAAGCTTGCACATAGGAAATTATAATTTTTCATCATATTTAAATTCAACTTTTAAAGGATTATTACGAAGGATTTAGGCAGAAATAATATATAGGTGACAACTATTAAAGAGTTGAAGGTGATAACATGCCATTGAAGTTTGATGAAATTGCAGAATTGAGGGTATTAACAGGGCAGGTAATAGGATATAGAGCTCTGGAAGGATACAATAGAGTTGCTTTTGTAGCTATGAAGAATGTTCTTTGCACGGCTATTGGCTCTTCTATGGAGTCTTCTTACATATCGGCTACAGGTGGAGAGTGCAGGTATTTCGTGATAGATGATAATTATGATTCCCTTGCCGAAGAGCTTGAAAGGTACCATCCTAACCTTATAGCCGTGTTTGTTGGAGGGAACAAAGAGTTTGATAATTTAAGGGATATTTTGCACAAGCTATTTACGGCAATAGCAAAGAGAGAAATTGACACAGATTTCCTGTTCCATCTCTACACTTATGTGAAGGTTGGCCTAGATGTGCTTCGTGAGGATGAAGATATAAAGAATTACCTTGCAGATAAGAGATTAATGGCCTATACAGCTAACTTTGATGAAGGTCTTTTAGAACTCAGGGAAGTTTATATGCTTGATGAGAACATAGATAGTGAGGTTGTGGAGGAATATCCAATATCGTTCAGGCATACACGCATATTCAATCAGGGCTTGAAGGGAAGGATTATAAAATTTGAAAAGGAGTGATACAATGCGTGTCTTGGTGCTAAGCGATGTCCATGGCAATTATGACTCTCTTGCTTCAATCCTTGAGAAAGAAAAATACGATGCAGTATGGTTTCTTGGAGATTTAACGGATTATGGACCCGAGCCACATTTAGTTCTTGATGCCCTAAAAGATTTAAAGCCAGAAATATGGATTACGGGGAATCATGATTATGCCAATGCTTTCGGCGTGGATTGCAGATGCGGAGAGAAAACCCATGATTTAAGCGTTTATACAAGAGAGAATGTAACACAGAATCTTTTGAGCAAGGAAGACATACAATTCTTAAGGAATTTGCCTTTAAAAAAGGAAATTGAGATTGAAGGGAAAAAATACCTTTTTGTGCATGCATGCCCTGCAGATCCTTTGTATGGCTATATGTACAATTTCAAGCCAGAATGCATGCGAAATGAGATTGGAAGGGCAATAACTACAGATTATCTTCTCTTTGGGCACACGCATTTTCCCGTACTTGGGGAATACAATGGAATGGTTTATCTCAATCCCGGAAGTGCAGGGCAGCCGAGAGATGGAGATCCTAGGGTATCTTATGCAATATACGAAAATGGAAAATTTGAGTTAAAGCGTTTAGATTATCCTTTGGAAAGAACAATAGAAAAGCTCAGAAAAATTATAGAGAGGAAAGATTATCTGGAGAGATTGATATCCATTCTGAAAAATGGGAAGGTTTAGAGGAGCAAAGCAACTATATCCTCTACATTGAGGACTGCAACTTCTTTTCCCCTGTATACTTTTTTCCTCTGTACTTTTATCATATCCTCTGTTATCTTTTCTCCACTTACTTCTACCTCTCCATTTTTTATCTTCTCCCAAAGCTCCTGCGGATCTGAGGATTTTATGAAATTCACAATATCTTTTGCCTTCTCCCTGAACTTGGGCCCTATGACTGAGAAATTGGGCTGCAAAGATGACACGACTTCCTCCACCTCTCCCTTTATTCTGGTGCTAACCCTGCATTTGAATGTTCCCTCTATATCTTCAATTCCCTCTTTGATTCCCTCCACAATAATCTCTTTTATTTTCTTCTTGTTCTCATTCTTCCAGCGGCGTATTTCTGCTATGAGCTCTTTGACCTTCTCCCCATCTTCCATAGCTTCTTTATCCACGAAAATCGGCTCAGGCCATGATGTTATGTGCACACTTTTTGCCTTTTCAAATTTCCTGTAATGCTCTTGGTAAATCTCCTCAGTTATGTGAGGCATAATTGGAGCGAACATCTTAACAATGCCTAAAAATACATGGTAAAGGGTGTACTTCGTGGCATCTTCTTTCAATCTATGCTTTACCATCTCAACATAGTGATCTGCAAAGATATTCCACATAAAGTTTTCAACGAGCTTGACTGCTCTATCATACCTGTATTCGTCCATATGCTTCGTTACCTCCTCCACCACTTTTGAGTACTTAGATATAATCCACTTATCCATAAAATGAAGTTTCTCTCTGGGTACATCCTCAATACCATCTTTAATCGCAGAGCCAACAAATTTGCCCAAGTTGTATAATTTTATTATGACTTTTCTACCGCGAATTGTATCTTTGTATCGGAAGGGTGTATCCTCCCCTGGCGTGCATTTTGCTGCAAAGAAGCGAAGCGCATCTGCACCATACTCATCTATTATTTCCAATGGATCTACTACATTTCCCCAAGAAGTGTGCATGGGCCTTCCATCTGGGGCTAGGATGAAGCCATCAATCATTATATCCTTCCATGGTTTCTCTCCGGTGACGCTCTTGCATCGCAGGATTGTGTAGAATGCCCATGTGCGTATTATATCATGGCTCTGAGGTCTCAAGCTCATGGGATATAATTTTTTGAACTTCTCATCGTTGCGGGCCCAGAAAGTATTGTAAAGAGGTGATATGGAAGAATCTACCCATGTATCAAATACATCCTCGGTTCCTTGCAAAGGAGCTCCGCAAATTGGGCATTTCTCATATGGAGGAGGATCCACAGTTGGGTCCACATGCCTATCCATTTTGAGTAAATCCTCAAATTTGGGAACGAAAGCGTGGCCATTTTCGCACTCCCAGATTGGAATAGGTGTGGCGAAGTATCTCTGCCTTGATACCACCCAGTCCCACTCAAGAGAGTCAATCCAATCATATAACCTCTTTTTCATCCACTCAGGATGCCAATTTATCTCCTCGGCTGTTTTCTTAATCTCCTCTTTCAGGTCTTTAATTTTTATGAACCACTGCTCCTTGTTTATGAATTCTATGGGGGTATGGCAGCGCCAGCAAACACCAACATTCTGTTCTATTTCCTCTTGCTTCAAAAGCAGCCCCATATTTCTCAAATCTTCAATTATGGCTTTTCTTGCCTCCTCAACGGGCATACCAGCATACTTGCCAGCCAATTCAGTCATCTCACCCTTTTCGTTTATTCCTTCTAAGAATTTCAAATTGTATTTATAAATCCACTCTAAATCATCTTTATCGCCTACGGAGCAAATCATAACTGCGCCCGTGCCAAAATCCTTATCTACTTTCTCATCTGCAACTATTTCAACTTTCTGCCCATATATTGGAACGATGGCGTGCTTGCCCACAAAATCCTTGTACCTCTCATCATCAGGATGCACGGCTATTAGCTGGCATGTGCATAGCAGTTCTGGGCGAGTTGTGGCTATTACTATCTCTCCTCCCTCCTCCACCTTAAATGGAATGTAATTCAACTTTGTCTTCCTCTTCTGATACTCAATCTCAGCATCCGCTATGGCAGTACCGCAGCGAGGGCACCAATTAACAGGATGCTTTGCCTTATAAACCAATCCTTTTTCAAACATCTTTATGAAGGAGAGTTGCGTTATTCTCCTGTAGTACGGGGCATCTGTTTGATAGTATATGGTAGGATCCATGGCCTCCCCTAAAATTTTGAACTGGCGAATCATCTCTCCTATATTCTCATTGGCGAATTCCTCGCAAAGCTTTATGAATTCTTGCCTTGGTGTCTCACGCATCTTTATTCCGTACTTCTTCTCCACATTCACCTCTATGGGCATGCCGTTTACATCAAAGCAGAGAGGATAGAAGACGTTGTAGCCCCGCATCCTCTTGTACCTCGCTATGAAATCTATGTGAGCGTAATGCGTCGCGTGCCCTATGTGCAGTTTCCCACTTGCGTACCTCGGCGGCACATCTATGCTGAAAATTGGCTTATCGCTATCGGGGTCAAATCTGTAAATCTTCTCCTTCTCCCAGAAATCCTGCCAGTGCGCCTCGCGCTCCTTGAAATCGTACATAATAGGGTGAAATGAAGAGGGAATATAAAAATTTGGGGTAGGGAGTTTTTAAAGAAATTAGAAACTCCTTTGGGTAGATTTGAAATATTCGAAAATACTAACCTTTAACAGGAGATGCACAATGGAAAGGAAGTATAGAGAAATGAAAGAAATAACCCACGAAGATTATCTTGAATTTATCAAAGAGAATGATAGTGTAGTTGTTGAAGATGTGGAAATAAAACTTCATAAAAACTGGAAAATAAAATCCTACGGCCCACCTAAAGATTACACTCTTGAGCGCACAACGGTATGGAGCTTTCCAGAGCGTGGAAGTTGGGTAACTCACAGGGGAGATTACAGGGGGAATTGGTCGCCATATATCCCGAGAAATCTAATTTTGAAATATACCAATGAGGGTAATTGGATTCTTGACCAGATGATGGGCAGTGGCACAACGCTTGTAGAGGTAAAACTTTTAGGAAGGAATGCTATTGGTGTGGATATAAATTTTGATGCTGTTATGGTGGCTAGAGATAGACTGAATTTTTCATATAACCCTCTATTTCCAGAATACGAGGAGCCAATAATAAAAACCTATTGGGGTGATGCTAGAAATCTGGATAAAATTGAGGATGGAAGCATTGATCTCGTTGCCACACATCCGCCTTATGCAAATATAATTTCCTATACAAAGAATAAAAATATCAATGATGATCTTTCACAACTACCTTTTGAGGAGTACTTAAAGGAAATGAGAAAAGTCGCAGAAGAATCGTTTAGGGTATTAAAGCCCGGTAAAATATGTGCAATCCTAATTGGAGATACTAGGAAGTACAAACATTATGTTCCAATAGCATTCAGGGTGATGCAGATATTTTTGGATGCTGGATTTATTTTAAAGGAAGATATCATTAAATTGCAATGGAATATGAAAACCACTAGAGAAAGATGGCATGCTAAGGAGTATGATTTTTATCTCATTGCCCATGAGCATATTTTTGTTTTTAGAAAGCCCGAAAGTGAGAAAGAGTACAGAAAATATAAATTCAGCAGTGGAAAATTTTAATTTAAAAATTTTAGAAATACATTGCTTATTTACTTGTGAATACCCACCATAACGGTTTAGCATTTGGGTCATATTCTTTATGCTTTTTATTATCCTTTTTTGTAAATCTCACAGGTGGTGGATTTCTGGTTGCACTCCACAAGAGTTTATCAATCTCTAATTCTCTTGAAAGTACGCATCTTATCCAGCCTTGCAAATACAAGTACTTTGGATCAAATTTGCTATTGAAATGATAGCCTACCTCCTGCTCTGCAAAAAATAATTGTGCGAGATATAAATCATATTTTAAACTCTTTAACTCTTTACTAAATTCTAAGTTTTTGAAATCTTTGGATATTTTCTCTGGATCTTCCCCATAATACAATCTATCAAATGCGAGCATCAAATCTTCTTTATAGTTGGGATGAAATCTTAGCTTGAATTCCAAATCTAAGAGAATTCTCAAATGATTTGGCATAAATTCATGACTTCCTTCTCTTATCCATATCTGGATGTTTCTTTCTGCAGAGTATTTCCTTTTTAGATTCTTTCCGGGCTTTTGAGGGCGCTTTATCACAAATTCTGTGTTGTTATCCTTATATATTCTTTTTTCAGAACCCACAGGAAGAGCACTGGCTACTTTTATTAGATTATCTAAATCCATAGGATAGTTGATTTTTAGAGAATTCATAAAGTTAGTTTAAAAATATTTTAAGAAAATTTAAAGTAAAAATAAATTAAATTAAAATTACATTGATGCATAATCCACTTAAATGAAAGATAAAAGCAAAGATTTAGCAGAATGGGATGAAATAGGTTATATAATTTCAAGCAAAACAAGATTGAAAATATTGATAGCCATAGCTAACGAAGCCTCAACCCCTTCAAAGATATCCGAAAAATTATGTGAGCCTATATCCAAAATAAGCATAGCCCTCAGGGAGCTATCAGATATTGGATTTGTTAAATGTTTAACACCAAATAGGAAGAAAGGCAGATTATATATTGCCACAGATAAGGGAAGAGCAGCTTTAAAGAAGATCCACGAAATGACGGATATACCATAGGCATTTTACCATAATCTCATTTGTATCTTTGGAGAGTTTTTAATTGGCTCGTAATTTGTGATAGCATACTCTTTTATTGCTCCTCTCCCATTACCATTACTATTTATAAATCTCGGGGCTAAAATCTCAAAAAAGTGTATATTAGGAATTCTTTCGTATATCTCCTTGACAGTTGGATGGTATGCATTGCTTAGAAGAATTTTCACATTTTTGGAGGATAATTTCCTTATGGTTTTTGCTAATCTTTTCTGATCTTCCAAAGTAAAATCTTTTTGGTGATAACTTGTAAAATTTGCAGTGGGTGAGATTGGCATATAAGGGGGATCAAAATAAACAAAATCTCCTTCTTTAGCAGTGGATACTGCATCTTCAAAATCTGAAACTCTTAAAATTGCATTTTCTAGTGCTTTACTAACTGCCCTTAAATTATACTCATTGTAAATTGTTGGAGCTTTATATTTCCCGAATGGAACATTGAATTCTCCCTTTTTATTTTCCCTATATAACCCATTAAAACAGGTTTTATTTAAATAGATAAAGAGTGCAGTTTTTCTTATCCTTTGCTCTTCTGTAAGAGTTTTCATTAATTTAAGAGAATTGTATTCTTTTCTGAATTTATAATAGTCCTCTCTCCCATATTTGTCTTTCATCTTAGAAAGTTGGACCAATAACGGTTCTAAATTATTCTTTATTGTTGCATAGGTATCTATTAAATCTTTGTTAATATCTGAAAGATATGCTTTCTTTTTGATTTTTCCCTTTTTCCATAGATAAAAAAACATGGCTCCCCCACCCAGAAACGGCTCATAATAATCATTAAACTCTAAATTAAGCAACCCTATTTTTTCATATTCTGGGATTATATTTCCCTTACCTCCTGCCCATTTTATAAACGGTCGTGGATACCCATTATTACCTCCTCTTAATGCCATTCGTTTTTACATATACTAACCCCATATTTAATCATTTAACATTACATTCCGTATATGGATAATTTGCAGCATCCAAATCTCCCGCTGGGATTATGCAGGGAGATGAAGAAATGGCCAAAAAGTGAAAAAATTCATTTAGCTATAAAAACACCGGTAATAACAGCCATCCACCAAATTTCCAGAAACAGGAACTTGTATGCAACGATGGGAAAGATGAGCCAGAGCACTAAGAAGGAGTAGGCAATGAGTGTGAGAATCACATGCAAGATGACCATTTTCTTGTTCTTATTTCCCTCCATTCTCATCCAGCCAGTGGGAAGCGGTAGCCAGTCGAAGAATGCGGCTATAATTGCAAGGTACCATATGTTGAAAATTATTGCAGGAATGAAGAAGAGACCAGCAAGAGCCACGCATAGCATTGTCTTGGTTTTATTACTAAAGCTCATAGAAGTATATGCTTTTCATCACTTATAGGGTTTTCCCAGCAATACCTTAATATCCTCGCAGGGAGTTATGTTGCGAGATGAAGAAAAAGAGATTTGTTAGGATTTCCAAGGAGCCGGAGGTGCCAAAAGAGCAGTTCAACAACTGGATGAGATATGTTATTCAGAGCACCAGGGATATGAGGGAGATGGAGGCTCTAATTTATTTGCAGAAGATGCAGCGGGCTTGGACTCAGAAAGCAGCCAAGGAATGGCTCATAGCAAAGACGGGCGCGCATAATATAATAGGCAGGTTGAGGAACACGGGGCTGATGGTTGAAGTAGGGGAAGAGGGAGGTGCCAAGCTCTACACACTACTTGCTTTGGAGGATATTGAGAAATGGTTAAATAAATATGGCCAAGGAAGCATGAAACTGAGCACGGAGGAGGCAATGCGAGAGTATCAGGATGTGGTTCTTCAATTGAAGGCAGAATACGAGCTCTTTGTTAAGAATGTGAGGGAGAAGGATGTGGAAGAATGGGCCTCGCAAATTCGTTCTATAGGGGATATTGTAGGGTATGTGAAGAGTATAATGGGTGAAAAGCTGTATATGGATGCCTTATTGCCCATAATACAGCAGTACTCAATAGCCAATGTACCTATTTACTCATCTGCAAATCCTGAGCGCAAAATAAATCAAACTGGCTTCTCCCTCGCATACTTCGGCGAGCCGGGAACTGGTAAGACATTTGCCACAGATGATTTGCTTCGTGGTAAGGAGGAAAAGGGAGTGCCACCCCATGGTATGATTGGTCGCCTTCGCTATGCGCAGGGAATGACCCCGAAGATGTTCATAGCTATTCTTGAGGCCTACCAAGATTATCCCGTGGACTGGGTTATTCCTGAGTTTAAAGATTTCTTCGCCTATCGAGGTATGGTGGAGAAGCTCAAGCTTGTTATGGAGCGCAGAGAGGTTAGGGATGAAACCAGGACAGCAATAATAGGCCCTTACAAAGTCACGAGCTTCTTTATCGTAAATTATAACACACAGGTAAATAAGGGAAAATGGAGGAGCACAATAAACGACCCGAATTTCAATGCTGTGGAGGATAGAATGCTTTGCAAATTGTTTCTCAATACCCAAGAGAGGAGAAAGTTGATTTGGGAGAATATGAAGAGAATAGCTGCGGGCAAGGTAAATTATTACCTAGCAGATCCGCTAAGGAAGCATATGACCTATACATATCATCTTCTCAACGAGCAGAATGCAAAGGTTATAATGGATGAGGATGATTTTATGAGAATAGGTGATGAGATAGCGGAGGCAATAAACAAGCACAATGCGCCTGTGAGCTTGAGAATAATAGATAGGGCATTGCAAATAGCTGCCTCCTCATCCTTGGTAAGATTTCTTGCAGAGGGAGAAAATGAGATATGGATAGACAAAACGAGCTTAGAACTCGCCAAGGATTTCGTTATGGAGGAGATAGAGGCAAGGGCAAGGCGATTATAAAAAATTTTAAATCTCCGTATCCTATGTGCTGGTAGATGGAATTTAATGAAGATGAAATAAGAGCTATGTGGAACGAGTTTTTCTCCCGCACAGACTATGGAAACAAGTTGAATGAAATAGCGGATGAGTATCCTGATACAAGGAGCATTTACATAAAATTTGAGGATATTGAGAATTACAAGCCCCTTTTTGCGGAGGATTTTTTGAAGAATCCTGAAATTTATATCAGAGTAGGAGAGGAGGAAATAAAGAGCTATATTCACGATAGCGAGAAGCATATTCATCTCCGCATCCACCAATTGCCAAGGGACAGGAGAAAGGAGATACGAGAGCTCAGAAGTGTGCATGTTGGGCAATTTCTAAGCATTGAAGGCATAATAAGAAGGGCAAGCGAGGTGCGCCCAAAACTGAAGGTGGGTGCTTTTAGGTGCAGTGATTGCGGAGGAATTACGAAAGTTGAACAAACGGGGATAAGATTGGTGGAGCCTGTGAAATGCGCAGTTTGTGGAAAAACAAAGCCGCAGATTAAATTCACATTCGTGCCTGAGAAATCCGAGTTTGTGGATACACAAAAAGCTGAGATTCAGGATAACCCAGAGAATTTGAGGGGCAGAGAGCAGCCCCAGCGCCTCATGGCTTACTTGGAGGATGACATCGCTGGAGAGATTGTGCCAGGAGATAGAGTTGTTCTAAATGGAATTTTGAAGGTTAAAGAGCGCAGAGTGTTTGGAAATGTTCGCTCTACCGAGTTTGACATCTTCATTGATGTTGTTAGCATAGACAAGGAGAGCAAAGAGCTTGAAAGCATTGAAATCACGGAAGAAGATGAGAAATTGATAAAAGAGGAGGCTAGGAAGGGAGACATAATTGATAGGATGCGCAGAGCTATAGCTCCAACGATTTATGGTATGGAAATAGAGAAAGAGGCACTCTTGCTTCAAATGTTTGGAGGGGTAACTAAGAAGATGAAAGATGGAACGAGGATTAGGGGAGATATACACATCTTGCTCGTGGGAGACCCTGGTACCGCCAAATCCCAATTACTGCAATATATGGCTCAATTAGCGCCAAGGGGAATATACACCTCTGGCAAGGGCTCATCAGCTGCTGGCTTAACAGCCACGGCTGTGCGAGATGAAACTGGGCGCTGGACTCTGGAAGCAGGGGCATTGGTACTAGCGGATTTAGGCCTTGCAGCCATTGATGAAATAGATAAGATGAACGCTACGGATAGGGATAGCATATATCAAGCCATGGAGCAGCAGATAATTGCGGTAACAAAAGCCGGCATATATGCAACTTTGATGGCAAGGTGCTCAATTTTAGGTGCTGCAAACCCAAAGTATGGCAGGTTTGATGTTAATAGGCCCCTCGTGGACCAGATTGATTTACCCACACCACTCCTATCCAGATTTGATGTAATATTCAAAATTCTTGATAGGCCAAATCCTGAGAGAGATAAAGCTCTTGCAAATCATGTTTTGGAGGCGCATTTGGCAGGAGAGATGCTCCAGCTTGAAGAGGAGGATAATATTGTTGTTAAGCAGTTTGAAACGGGGATGAGTCCTGAGTTCATAAGGAAGTATGTGGCTTATGCAAAGAGAAATATAATTCCAAAGATGAGCGATGAAGCTAAGGAGCTCATTTTGAAAAAATATGTGGATACGAGAAAGATGTACGAAGAGACGAAAGCGGTGCCTATTACCCCAAGGCAGCTTGAGGCCATGGTGAGATTGGCAGAGGCATCTGCGAGGGCAAGATTGAGCGATATAGTTACCAAGGAAGATGCCGAGAGGGCAATTAGGATTGTTGATTATTTCTTAAAAGAGACATCTATGGACGAGAGTGGAATAATTGACTCGGATGTATTATACACGGGAATAAGCTCAAGGCAGAGAAGCGTTATGGAGAGGATGGAGCTTATAATAAAGAGCCTCGCCAGCAGTAATAACGGATTCGCGAGAAAGGAGGATATAATAGAAGAGGCAAAGAAAGAGGGCATAGATGAGGCAAAGGCAGAGCAAATATTGGAGAAGATGCACAGGCAGGGAATAATAGCAGAAACAAAGAGTGGAGTGTATAAATATGTCCAAGTTTGAGCATGGAATAGCAATGCGAATATACAAGATTAGAGGCGAGGTAATGCTCGCTGCCTGCGACCGCGAGCTCTTGGGCAAGAAGTTTGAAGAGGGGGAGCTTGTGATTGAAGTAAAGAAGAATTTTTACTATGAGGCGTTTGTAAGCGAGCAAACATTTATAAACAGTATGAAAATTGCCACAATTGCAAATTTAGTTGGAGAGAGAGTTATCTCGTTGGCAATAAGAGAAGGTTATATTAATGAGGAAAATGTGATGAGAATTGATGGAATTCCTCATGCTCAAATGGTGCTTCTATTCTAATCATTCTCTCCAATCTGTATTAACGGTCCTTACCCCTATTTTTGGAATGTAGAGCATCACCCTCTTATGCCTGCTTCTCTCGTGCATCTCAAACACTCTTCCCACAATTTTCACATCTATATCTAAAATTTCTGCAATCTTATTTTCATTGAATCCCAGTTCCATACCATAGAGGATTTTATCCAAAATCTCATACTTTACTCCTATCTCCTTCTCATCACTTTGTCCGGGAAGCAATCCTGCTGTGGGAGCTTTTGAAATTATGTGAGAAGGCACTCCTATTTTATCTGCAAGCAATCTCACTTGCGTCTTGTATAAATCGCCTATGGGTGCAAAATCGCTAGCTCCATCTCCATACTTTGTGAAGTATCCTATCAAAATTTCGCTTTTATTGCTTGTCCCTGCCACCAATCTATTTTCATCATTTGCTATGCTATAGAGAATTGCCAATCTAATTCGTGCCTTCAAATTTGCAGTGCTCATCTCATTCTTCAATTTTATTTTTTCTTTCATTTTCTCAACAATTTCTCCTATTTCTATGGTTCTAAATTCTATTCCAAGCTTCCCAGCCACGAGTTTTGCATCTTCCCTATCTTCTTTTGGTGTTACATAATCTGGCATATGCACTCCTAATACTCTATCTTTACCAAGAGCTTTAACACATAGAAATGCAACGGTGGAAGAATCCAAGCCACCACTCAGACCTATGACTACATTCTTATTGCCTACAAAATCTCTGATGAATCTTATTATCGTCTCTTCACCGTAATCGGGCAAGCTAAGTTCAAGCATACTGGTATATCTCATTTTTAACTATAAACCTTTTGAACTCAAAATTTATCAATATTGGTAAAAATTGAGGTAATAGAAAGTGTTATAATGGACAGAAAATTAACCTATGAAGAATGGTTGAAGCAAGCAAGGAAATGCTCAAATATTTTGAAGAGCTTGAAAAAAATGCGGAAAAAATTTACAAGATTGCTAAAGAAGCCCGTAGTATGAGATTTGACCCTGTGCCCGATGTTGAAATTCCCCGTGCCAAGGACCTTGCTGCAAGGGTTGAAGAATTAACAGGAGTTAAAGGGATAGCGGATGAAATTAGAGAGCTTAGCAAGGAAAATGATAGGGGTATGGTCTCCCTATTGATGGCAAAGAGAATAGCTAGAAGATTTGATAGAAAAGATGAGGCATTGGATAAGGCAATAAGGGTTGGGCTTGCAATTCTAACAGAGGGCATATTGGTTGCACCCCTTGAAGGCATCGCTAATGTGAAGATAAAGAAAAATGACGATGGTACGGACTATGTATCCATTTACTATGCAGGTCCAATCAGAGGGGCAGGAGGCACAGCGCAGGCACTAAGTGTGCTAATTGCAGATGTTGTGCGCCGAGAGCTTGGCATAGGAAGATACAAGCCCACAGATGCTGAGATTGAGAGATATAAAGAGGAGATTCAATTATACGATAGAATTCATCATCTTCAATATAGGCCAACAAATGAGGAAATTGAGCTTGTTGTCAAAAATTGCCCAGTTTGCATAGATGGTGAAGGCACTGAGAAGGTTGAAGTTAGCGGCTACAGGGATCTCCCAAGAATTGACACAAATAAGGTTAGGGGAGGTATGTGCCTAGTCCTCGCTGAAGGTTTATTGCAAAAGACAAAGAAGATAAAAGCGTATGTGGATATGTTAAAAATAGATGGCTGGGATTGGATAAAGAAATTGATTCCAGAGGTAAAAGAAGATAAGTTTGAATTAAAACCCCTAGAGAAATTTATGAAGGATGTTATAGCGGGAAGACCCATATTCTCATATCCTCTAGCTCCGGGAGGATTTCGTCTTAGATATGGAAGATGCCGTGCAGGAGGATTAGCCACGCTAAGTGTAAATCCTGCTACAATGTATATCTTAAACAAATTCATAGCAATAGGCACACAACTCAAAGTTGAGAGGCCCGGTAAGGCAGGAGGCATGACTTCTTGCGATAGCATAGAAGGACCCATAGTTCTTTTAAAGAATGGAGATTTGATACAAATCAACGAGCTTGAAAAAGCTAGGGAGTATTACGATTCTGTTGTGGAAATTGTTGATGTTGGTGAGATGCTTATTCCCTATGGAGAGTTCTTGGAGAATAATCATCCTTTAATTCCAGGAGCATACGCTGTAGAATGGTGGGAACAGGAGGCAGAGAGAGCTGGATTTCATGGAAAGATTAGGGATGCCTTTGAAGCTTTTCGTGTTGCTGAGGAATACGCCATTCCCTTACATCCCGATTACAATTTATTCTGGCATGATTTAAGCTTGGAAGAATTGAGGAAATTATCTGAATATCTTGAGGGGCATTCTTTCTGGAAAGACGAGAAATTGTATGTTGAGAAAAATGGGGAGATAAAAGAAATATTGAAAAAATTGGGTGCGTTGCATTTTGAGCGCGAGCATTACATTCTTGACAGATACGCTTATCCCCTTTTAAGAGGTGTTGGCTTAGATTTGAAAGATGGAAAAATTGTGAGAAGAAAAGAGCTCAAAGAAGGAAATATAATGGAAATTGTTTCGGAATTATCCGGGATAAAAATAAGAGAGAAGGCACCTGTTAGAATCGGTGCAAGGATGGGCAGGCCTGAAAAGGCAGCACCGAGGAAGATGAAGCCACCAATTCATTCTCTTTTCCCCATAGGAGATGCAGGGGGCAATAGAAGGCTTATAACGGAAGCGATAAAGAAAAAGGTAATTCCAATTGAGATAGGCATAAGAAAATGCCCCAAATGCGGAGAGAAAACGATACTACCATTCTGCCCAAAGTGCGGAGTGCCTACGGAATTCACAGGAAATGTGGCTGTTAAGAAAGTGGATATAGAGGATTTATTTGCAAGGGCCCAAGAGTATCTCGGTGAGAATGTGGACTGGGATGTCAAGGGAGTAAAGAAGATGATGTCCCAAGAGCACATACCTGAAAGGTTGGAGAAGGGAATTCTTAGAGCTAAGAATGGAGTTTATGTTTTCAAAGATGGTACTGCAAGGTTTGATATGAGCGATATAGCAATAACCCATTTTAGACCTAAGGAAATAGGGTTAAGCGTAGAAAAAGCAAGAAAATTAGGATATAAGAAGGATTATCTTGGAAATGATCTAAAAGATGGGGAGCAGTTGTGCGAGTTAAAAGTTCAAGATATAATAATCCCAAAGAGCGCCGCCGATTATCTTATAAAAATTGCCAATTATGTTGATGATTTGCTTGAGAAGTTTTACAAGATGAAGCGCTTCTATAATGTGAAAAAGAGAGAAGATTTAATAGGGCACCTTGTGATTGGATTAGCGCCTCACACCTCCGCAGGTATCCTTGGCAGAATCATAGGATTCTCTGATGCTAATGTGGGCTTTGCGCATCCATTTTTCCATGCTGCAAAGCGCCGCAACTGCGATGGTGATGAGGATTCAATAATGCTCCTTCTTGAAGGCCTTTTGGATTTCTCTCGTAAGTTCCTTCCTTCAACCCGTGGAGGATTGATGGATGCACCTCTTGTTCTAACTACTAGAATTACTCCCACAGAGATAGATAAAGAGGCCTTGCATGTTGATGTTATGGAGAGGTATCCTTTAGAATTTTACGAAGCAACTTTGAGATTTGCGAAGCCAGATGAAGTTGCTGACATTATGGATTTTGTAAAGAAGAGAATTGAAACACCAAGGCAGTATGAGGGTTTTAAATTCACCCATGATACGAGGGACATAAATGTTGGCGTATTGACCTCTGCATATAAAGTTCTGGGCAGTATGCAGGAAAAGCTTGATAGTCAGTTGCAATTGGCGAGAAAGATAAGAGCAGTTGATGAGCACGATATGGCCGCTAGGATAATAGCACATCATTTCATTCCGGACATAATGGGCAATTTGAAAAAATTCGGCACGCAGGGATTTAGATGTACCAAATGTGGAGCAAAATTTAGAAGAGTGCCGTTGAATAATGTATGTCCCTATTGCGGTGGAAATATCGTACTAACTGTTTCTGAGGGCTCTGTGAAAAAATATTTAGATAAGGCATTAAAGCTTGCGGAAGAGTACGATGTGCCCCTTTATGTGAAGCAAAGAGTTCTTGCTCTTAAAGAATCAGTAGATTCTCTATTTGCAGAGGAAGAGGAAAAAAATAAAATAACCCTTGAGTCTTTTCTTGCCGTATGATTGCAAATTTGTTCGTGGTTGGTCCTGCAGGTAGCGGGAAAAGTACATTTACAGCAGCTTTTAGAGAGTGGATGATAAAAAACGAATATGAAACGGTGGTGGTTAATCTTGATCCCGGCGCAGAAATCTTGCCCTATACTCCCGATGTGGATATAAGGGATATAATTGATTTAAATTCAATTATGAACGAGTACGGTTTGGGGCCTAACGGGGCTCAAATTGTGGCTGCTGACATGATTGCTAATTTTGTGGAGGAATTGAAGAGCGAGGTGGATAATTACGAGGCAGATTACATAATATACGATACTGCGGGGCAAATTGAATTGTTTGCATTTAGGGCCGCTAGCAAGTTCATAGTTGATTATCTTGGAGAGGATAGAAGCATGCTCGCATTTCTTTTTGATCCTGCTTTGGCGAAGAGCCCATCTGGGTTTGTATCTCTTTTGATTTTATCCTCCTCCGTTTATTTCAGATTTTACATACCCTTCATAAACATACTATCCAAGGTTGATATTGTGGAGGATAAAGATTTATACAACATTGCAGAGTGGAGCAAGAACTGGGACTCACTTTACGATGCTTTGATAGCTGAAAATCCGAGCATGCGCAAAGAGCTGAGCATTGAACTATTCAAGGCACTTGAAAATATAGACGCTTTTCGCACTTTAATTCCAACATCGGCACGAATGCTATATGGGTATGAGGATGTATATACAGCTCTGCAATTAACATTTGCAGGCGGGGAGGATATAGAAAAAAGATGATTAAAGAAGCTCTCTTGCCTTAATTAACGATATTAATTCTACCCCCTCTTTTTCCAAATTTTCTTTACCCCCCTCTTCCCTATCCACAACGCATATTACCCTATTCACATTGAGCCCTGCATTGCGAAGCAATTTTATGGCGCGCAAAACAGAGCCCCCTGTGGTTACAACATCCTCAATTATATCCACCTCTTGCCCCTCTTTATAATCCCCTTCAATTAACTTGGAGGTCCCATATCCCTTTTTCTCTTTTCTTATGATTAGATAATCTCTCTTTGCCTTAATGGCTGTGATTGCCACGAGGGGCACTGCACCAAGTTCCACTCCTGCAAGAATATCTCCTTTCACATTCTCTGCAAGCATGTTTCCCATTAGCTCCAATATTTCATATTTTGTGCTTGCCTTCTTTATATCCACATAGTACTTGCTTTTCTTTCCAGATGCAAGAACGAAATCTCCAAATTTTATGGCTCCACACTCAATAAGTTTTTCTTTGAGCATAAGGAGTAATGAAAATAAGAGATTAAAATTTCTCTCATAAAGGTTAAATAGAAAAGAATAATCAATGCAATTATGAAAGAGATAAAGGTCCATGTCTTCTTTTCTGGCCATGTGCAGGGGGTATTCTTCAGAGCATTCACAAGGGATAATGCTCTCAAGCTTGGAGTGCGTGGCTGGGTTAGAAACCTCCCAGATGGGAGGGTTGAGGCGGTGTTTGAAGGCCCTCAAGATAAAGTGGAGGAGTTGATTTATCTATGCAGGTACAAGCATCCCCATGCCCGTGTGGATGATGTTGAAATTGAGTATGGAGAGCCCGAAGGATACAAAGATTTCAGGGTGAGGTACTGATGATTACGCTTACAACTGATTTTGGGTATAAGGACCATTATGTTGGAGTTATGAAGGGAGTGATATTGAAGATAAACCCTAATGCAAGAATAGTGGATATAACGCACAATGTAGAGAGGCATAGTATAAGGCATGCTGCATACATTCTAAACGCCATTTTGCCCTATTTTCCTCCAGCGGTGCATGTTTTTGTTGTTGATCCCGGTGTGGGTACTGAGAGAAGGGGTATAGCGGCGAAAATTGAAGATTCTTGGTATGTGGGTCCAGATAATGGGATTTTAACCTATGTGGCCCATAAAGTTTCCAAGGTTTACGAGCTTGAAATTGAGCCAGAGAGCACAACCTTTCATGGTAGGGATGTATTCGCACCTGCTGCTGCATACATAGATATGGGCAATTTTGAAATTTTAAAAGAGATAGAGAATTTTGAAACTTTTGAATATACAAAGGCGAAGAGAGAAGGGGAGAAAATATTAGGGGAGATAATACATATAGACCACTTTGGAAATGTAATTACCAATGTGCCAAAGGAAATGGTTAAAGATGCTAAAAAGGTTGAAGTCATAGGAAAAGAGCTGAGATTTTTACCCTCTTATGGCTATGCCAAGAAGGGAGAGTTGATTGCATTGGTCAATAGCGAGAATTTTCTGGAATTTGCAGTTAATCAAGGAGATGCATCAAAGAGGCTTGCATTGGAAGTTGGAGATAAAGTGGAAATCGTGGTTCAATATTGAATAGAGAGGAAAGATTATTCACCTCTCTCCAGAGATTCTGCAGTTTTGTTAAATATCATTGCCTCCCTTTCATAGTCCTTACTTTTCTCATAGTACTGAGCTGCTTTTGCCTTGTATTGGCTCATTCTTTTCACATATTCTGCCTGTTTATCTCGCAATGCACTTATTTTTGCATTCATGGCAGATATCCTCGTTTGCAGTTTTGCAATCTTGGCTCTCAAACTTTCCCTCTTATTCAAAGATTCTGCATTCTTTAACGCCTCTTCATAATCTTCAATTTTTCTTTTTAGCTCTTTTATCTTCTCCTTTATCTCATGCTCTTTATCTTTATATTTTGCCTTGTATGCTTGGTATTTTGCCACTTTTTCCATCTCTTCCTTGTACTTTTGATGATAAAACGCAGCTTTCTTTTCAAACTCTGCTGCCTTCTTCCTCAATTTTGAGGCCTCTTTGTATCTTTCCATCTTTTCCTTCTCTCTCACAGCTTCAATATGATCTTGAGCATCAAGCTCTTCGTAAGATGATACCTCTTCATGCTCCTCATCAAACAATTCTGGCATCTCGTAGGGTTTGGGAGCACCCTTTTTCTTTCCCCTCTTATTCATTATAAGCACCAAAATGATATGTTTTGCAATGTAAATAAAATTTTCGGGAAGTATTAATAAAATGAAATCCATGCTCTTTTATGGTAGTTTGTCCCCTTGATTACAGATACGGTAGAGATGAAGTTAAAAGAATATTTTCCGAGGAATCTAAGCTCCGTTATATGCTCCTTGTAGAATACTCGCTTATTAAAGCACATGCCCATTTTGGAAATATTCCGCAAGATTGTGTGGAAATTGCGAAGGAAGCAATGGAAAAAGTTGAGCTTGATAGAGTTAAAGAGATTGAGAGAGAGATAAAGCATGATGTTATGGCGATGGTTAAGGCCTATGCAGAAAAATGCGGAGAGTGTGGAAAGTATGTACATCTTGGAGCTACGAGCAATGATATAATTGATACTGCCACTGCATTACAGTTGAAAGAATTGTTCAAATACATAGAGGAGGATTTTGAAAATTTGGAAGATTCCCTTGCATATTTGGCCAAAAGGTATAAAAGCACGGTTATGCTTGGAAGAACCCATGGACAGGCAGCTGTGCCAATAACATTTGGATTGAAAATGGCTGTATTCTTGGCTGAGATCTTAAGGCATCATGAGAGATTTGAAGAGTTAAAAAAGAGGGTGCTCGTTGGAAAGATGATGGGTGCCGTGGGCACAGGAGCAGCTCTTGGAGATAAGGCATTGGAAATTCAAGAATTTGTTATGAACGAGCTTGGATTGGGGTACGAGGAAGCACCTACCCAGCTTATTGGGAGGGATAGGTATATTGAGCTTGTCTCATTCTTTTCCTCATTAGCTACATCCCTTGAGAAATTTGCAACGGAGATACGGAACTTGCAGAGGAGCGAGATAGGGGAGGTTATGGAAAAATTTGATGTTGAGAAGCAGGTGGGTTCTAGCACCATGGCACAAAAGAGAAATCCAATCACGGCGGAGAATATATGCGGTCTGGCAAGAATAGTAAGGGGTTTATTGATTCCACAGATGGAAAGTGCGATTCTCTGGCATGAGAGAGACCTAACAAACTCATCGGCAGAGAGATTCATCATTTCCCACACTTCAATTCTTATTGATGATATAATGCTCAAAGCTTCCGATTTATTCAGAAATTTGGAGGTAAATGAGGAAAGAATGCTTGAAAATATAAGGAACAACGAGGAGATTATGGCAGAGGCAGTAATAATTTTCCTTGTTAAAAATGGCTGGAGCAGACAAGATGCCCATGAGAAGCTCCGCCAGATTTCAATGCAGCCCGGAAAATTCAGAGAGAATTTGATGAAAGATGATGAGCTCCGTCCTATTTTAGAGGGAAAAATTGATGAACTTTTAAATCCGAAAAATTACATTGGCTCTGCAGAGAAAATAGTTGATAATATTCTTGAGAGAAAAAATAAAATGATGGAAAATAATAAGGATTTATGAAAGCGTTGATACTTGCGGGAGGCTTTGCAAGGAGATTGGCACC
>WAPW01000028.1 GCA_015520565.1 Candidatus Aciduliprofundum sp.
ACGTCAGAGACAACAACCGTGGCAAATAGTATAACTAAAAGAGGGAATAGTATGGCAAAATATGCCACTGCAATGGAATGTGCATTTACAGGAAGGTTAAAATAGCCGCTTGCCAACTGCTCCAGAGATCTCCGAGTAAGAAAGGTAAAAGGTAAAATTGACATGGGAATAAGGGATATACCTATCATGGTGGCTACAAGGGATATGAGATTTATAAGGCTCTTTTTCTTGAACAACCTTTTGAGCATTCTCTGGGTATAAAGATATGTAAGATTCATTTTATACCCCCTCCTCGGAGTACATTTTTATAAATTTCATAAATATCTCCTGAAATTTCATCCTTGGAATACATTGCAATGATTTTTCCATTCTTGATAAACATAATACGATCAAAAACTTTTTCAATTTCCAGTAGATGGTGGGTGGAATATATTACAGGAATTTTTTTACCTAGTTGAACTATTAGATCCATAAGGTCATATGCGATGTCTGGGTCAAGATTCGCAGTAGGTTCATCTAGAACCAACAATCCAGGCTGGATGAGAAATATTCTTGCAATCATTACTCTTCTTTTCTGCCCTTGACTCAACGAGTTACTTCTCTTATCTGCAATTTCTTCAATCTCCATCATTTTTAGAACACGGTCTACATTATCCATGGATACCCCATAAAAATTAGCCCAGTATTCCAGATATTCTCTGACAGTCATATCTGGATAAGGAAATGAGTTCTCGGGAAGAAATCCTATTTTACTCCGCACTTCTTGAGCTCTCTTACCAAATAGGTCTATACCCCCAATAAAAACCTTTCCTTTCATAGGTTCTAATACTCCTGTTATACCACGGAGAAATGTAGTTTTACCAGCTCCATTTGGACCAAGAAGGCATGTGATACCGCTACCAATTTTTAAATTTTCAATCCAGAGCACGGGTTTATGTTGATAGCCAAAGACAGCATTCTCCACCTTTATGTCATGTTCCATACTCTCACCCTGTGCCCGAGCGTTAATAAAGATACCTTTTATTAATATTTAATTTTTATGGTTTTTTAGGGTAAGTTGCAACCCAAGAGAAAAATAAAATAGGAGAGATAAATAAAGGATGAGCAGAAAATTAGAGTTATACAAGATAGTGAAGATAGGATTAAGAGCAATGAAGAGAGTAAGAATTCCTCTTTACTGGAGCAAGTATTCAAGGAAAGATTATACAATACGCCAGCACATTATGCTCATAGTGCTGGCGCAGTATGTAGGAAGCATAGAAAGAATGCTCCAGATAGTGCGAGGAATGAGAAAGATAAAGAGAGCAATGAGATTGAAGAAAATTCCGCACAAAAGCACAATTTCAAGAGAGGTAAGAAGAATACCAGAAATATGGATTCGCATAGTAATTAGAGAGATAGTAAAAATAGTAGGAATACCGAGTAAATTTGCTGTGGATTCTACTGGTATTCAAATTTCTTATAGATCATATTACTACACAGTGCGAATCGGAGAGATAGGAAAGATAAGAGAAGGATTGAAATTGCACGCTGCGGTGGATATTGATTCAAAGCTCATTACAAATGCTATAGTTACAAAATGGCATGCTAATGACTCTCCTTATCTCATTCCTCTTTTGGAAGAGGAGAAAATAGAGGAAGTGTATGCAGATAAAGCTTATGATTCTCTACGCAACATACGATTTGTTTTAGAGCAAGGAGGAACTCCATACATTGCAATCCGTAATAAAGCAAGAAGAGGATTGCGAAGGAGGATGTTAGAAAAAAGCAGAGCAGCAGAGTGGAAAAAGAAATACTCGCAAGAAGGGGGCTATGCCCTCTTTCTAAACTCCCAATTTGTCTTCCACTCATTTAAAAGAGTTGTTGGCAATTACATCCTCTCTCATTCTTTCTCTGTTGCTTCTAAGCTCCTCCTCTTTAAAGTCCTGGCTTATGACCTCTATATTTAATCCTTCCTTATTTTTATTCTTCTTTTTTCATGTTTTTCAAGGAATTCAACTTATCCGTTTTTTAAAATAGTCTATAAGTTCCTTTCTATGGTCAACTATGAGGATCTTGCATGCATCGCATAAATGGGTTGTCCTTTCATTTATTCCTATTCCCTTAAGTATTTTTTAGGTCCGGTAGTCCAAAGCCACCAATATATAAGGTTCTTTGATGCTCTCTCTTTTGCCTTGTGTAGTGGATTATCTTCTGTTTTCCAGTTACCTATGTCATAGGCATCTGTTAAAAATATTGCATGACCACAGTATACAGTTATTTTACCATCAGGATGTAACCCATACACTTTCCCAATATCGTCACATGCAGAAACTGGTAGCTCTCTCTCAGGGACTTCTTCATCGGGTATTTCGGTAGATGCTCTTCCCACTCTAGCAGGTACATCCACTACAAATTTTATATGTTCTTCAATTTCTTGTGGTGTGAGGCCAAGAAAGATCGAGAAAAATCTAAGAGCAAAGTCTTTGGTAATAAGTGAGTTTTTATCATAAATCAAAGCTACACCTAATCTAATATTAAGCTTTGATACCTCTACATAAAAGATTCCTATGATAATAATAAACTAAAACCCCATAAAATATTCATGGTGTATGCTGATTTGGTGATAATTTAATATGAAAAATTTAAAAATAGTCCCATTTTTCCATATCTCTTTAAAATTTGTTTTTCATAGTGTTCAGTGGATTTTCCTGAAGTTTTTCAGAAAACAGAGAGAAAAATTTATATAACAACATTATATACCTAACAGTGTTAGGTACATTCCTGAATGATGAGAAATGGAAAAAATAAGAGAAAAAAATCAACAGGGAATTGCGTTCAGGGCCATATACGCTCTTCATTCTAAAGAGTGTGGAAACTTTAGGTGAGGCATATGGATATGAAACAATAAAGCATATAGAGAAAAAAAGTGGAGGTATGGTTAAGATGAAGGGTGCCACAGTGTACCCCGTACTGCGCTATCTTAACAAAAACCAGATATTGCACAGTTTCTGGGCTGCCTCTGAGATAGGTGCTCCCAGGAAGTACTATACGCTCACTGAGGATGGCAAAAAAGTACTGGATATGTTGCTCAGGGATTATCGGTTGCTCAGTAAAATATCCGAGAAAATACTGGAAGGTGATAAAAATGAGTGAAATTCCCCTTGTAATCAATGTAATCTATCTTGTAATAGGCCTGCTGCAGTTGTTTGTGGCACCGAGAGTTAGACCTAACCCCTATTTTGGCTTTAAAATAGGTTATACCTTCTCCAGCAGAGAGGTATGGAGAAAAACCAATAGATTTGCCGGGATACTCATAACCATACATGCTCTAATTCTTCTCTCTCTTACTCCACTCTGGGAGAACAATCTCGGTTACTACGTGGTATCTCTCATTTTGCCTCTTGTGGCCATAGCGGTTGTGGGAACAATCTATGCGTCCCATAGACTTGGGGAGGAGAGAATAGAAATCCATGGACCTGTGAAACCTGTAAAGCCATTAGAAGCAACATTTATATGGAAATACCTCGGAGTAATCCTATTCCTTGCTCTTATTGTCATAATGCTCCTTGCATATCCTGTGCTGCCAGATAATATTGCAGTGCACTTTGATGCCTCTGGGAATCCCGATGGATGGCCCAACAAAGGAGATTTTTATCTGACCTATTCCCTCTTCGCTCTAGGGTATCTCGCAATGATTTACTTCCTGATTTATCTGGGAAAGAGATATCCCGTGCTTCTTCACTCTAGAGGCATGAAGATAGGCCGGGACACGGTGTTCAAGTCTGCGATTCTGGCCTTGGATATGGTATTTCTTATTTTTATGGGAGGCTTTATGTGGATTTATTTCTACAATCTGGGAGAGATAGGTGGAGGTACGATGACGGTCACATACCTCATTCCTTTTTCTTTTCTGGGTGCAGTTGCACCCATAGTCTTATATAATTTACAGATGGAAAAACGAGAAAAAGGAGGTGAAAAAAGATGAAGAAAGGAATGATAGTACTGCTCGTGGGAGCGGTACTTATAGTGGCAGCAGTAGGCATATTTGCCATATCTGCAGGCAACACGGGGAATATAGCGAAGAAAATAAGCGTGGAGCCGCACCAAACAAAAGATTTGTACTATAATTTAAATAAAGGCAACTACACCTTGGTGATATACTCTAAGAATGAATTGAGTTACAGACTTTTGAATTCCAGTGGAATTATAATCCATGAAGAAAATGTAACTCAAGTTAGTAAAATTTTAAGTAACCTAAATGGCAACTATACTCTGGAGATAGAGAATCCCAGCAATGATACCGCTGAGGTTGTTGTGGTATTTGAGAGCCAAACCTCATTGTCATCCCTTGGAACACAGGTTCTATCAAGTGGTGGCATATGTTTAACAGGCATCATTGTGGTGATTGTGGGAGTTATTCTGCTACTGAGGGAAAGAAAAAGGAGGATAGACAATGTACGTTGAGGCGGTGGATCTCACGAAGAAATATGGTAATTTCTATGGCCTAAGAAATTTGAATCTTAGAGTTGAAGGTTCTAAATGCGTAGGTTATTTAGGGCCCAATGGTGCAGGAAAAACTACAACACTAAAACTTTTCACAAATCTGTTACGTCCCACCAATGGAGATGCAATTATAAATGGCTATGATGTAAAGAGGCAACCTAAGAAAGCATTGAGAGATGTGGGTGCTCTTATAGAAGCACCCAATTTTTATCCTCATCTTACACCTATGGAAATTCTCTCTTTTATAATGTGAGATTCGTGGAGTTTCTAAAGAGAACATTAAGGAATATCTAGAAAAGGTTAGGCTGTATGAATGGAGAAATAAAAAGGTTGGGAAATTTTCCAAGGGAATGCTCCAGAGGCTATCTCTTGCCTCAGCGATGGTAGCAAATCCTTCAATACTTATCCTTGATGAGCCAACGAGTGGGATGGACCCTCAAGGAATGAAAGAAATTAGGGATATAATAAAAGGACTCAAAAAAGAGGGGATACTTATTTTCATGTCCTCGCATCTCTTGCCTGAAGTTACCTATGTATGTGATGAGGTGGCAATGATTAATCGGGGGCAACTTATACTTTACGATTCCATTGATAACATAGGAAAGAAATTTTCCACTCATAGTGTAGTGGTAGAATTTTTAAATCCTGTGAAAGATATAAGAGATATAGAGAATATAGATAACATACGGGCTGTTACAGTTATATCATCTTATAAACTCCGTATTTCTTTTTCAGGGGGTCCAGAGCAACAGTATGAGATTCTGGCTGCATTGATAAAGCAGGGATATAAGGTAATAAGTTTTCAGAGTGAATCTCTAGCGCTTGAGGAAGCATATGTGAAGCTGATAGGAGGTGATAATAATGTATGAAAAAAGCAGTGTGTCTCAGATGTTTACAATATCTAAATATTGGTTTCTTAATTACCTACACTCAAAAAGGTTTTATGTGCTCTTGGCCATAACTGTAGCAATATCTATCATATTAATGGTGGTTATTTGGAAATTTGTCAATGCAGAATATCTCACATCAAATAAGTATATTGAGAACTGGGCAACTTTTGTTGCATTTCTAGTTGTCCTTGCTGCCCTATTCTTTGGAGGTGATGCCATATCAAGTGAGTATGGCAAGAAAACTGGATATTTTCTATTTCCTCATCCAATAAAGAGGTGGAGTATCTTCTGGGGTAAATTCTTTGCATCACTATTAGCATCACTTGCAGTGTTACTTCTCTACTGGGGCATTGCATTGGGAGACACTTACATAGTTAAGGGAAATGTTGGGATAGAGGCGTACTATTCCTTGGGTCTTTCCTTGCTTTATCTCTTGGCAATTCTGGCATTTACTTATATGTTTTCTTCATTTTTTAGAAATTCAGCGGTATCCATAACAATTGTTGCCATACTCTATTTCTTCGTGTTTGAAATTGTAAATTCCATCTCAATGTTTACCGGGATTGAACCGTGGTTCAGTATAACCTATGCTGCTTCAGTTATGGAGAACATCCTTAAAAATCCATACCCTCCACATATACAGCAGTTACATGGCAATGGAATGTCCATCACTATTTTTAATGCACCGCTCTCTATGGGAATAGAGATAATGATTGGATATTTTCTTATATCCGCAGTAATAGGCACGCTAGTGATAACTTACAGAGAACTTAAATAACTCTCATCCTATCTTTTTTTATTTGATTTATTAATATATCCACAAGCTCTTTGATTTTGGAAGTTTCTTTTGGGTTTTTATCATCTCTTTAACCTTTCCATCGTTTATTTCACTAGCTCTTAGATGGCTTTTATAAAAGTTTCTTCATTATTATAGTGTATCTTTAGATGAGAGGAGAAGGTTGAAATGGAAAATGGAGCATTAGGAGAATTTCAATCGCAATAAAGATATGGAATGATGCATACTTGTACCCGTGATCACGCTCACATACGAAGGAGGTACAGTTCTTTCAAGCGAAGAGGTTCCTAATTCCATTTACGATCCAAGGGTGAGGATGTACCGTGCTAAGGGTATGTTTTACAGGAAAATAAAGGAATATCTTATAGATAAAGAATACGATGACAGGTGCTTGGAGCTCCCCGAGCTTCCAGAGTTAAAGTTGGAGCATCCACCTTTAAGGAGTTACCAGAAAGAGGCAATTGAAGCTTGGATACAAGAGAAGTGGGGCACCGTAGTTCTTCCCACGGGTGCTGGCAAGACCCTTGTAGCGTTGAAGATAATAGAATTGATGAATGTTCCCACATTGATAGTCACGCCCACGCTGGAGCTTGTGAGCCAGTGGGAAAGAAACATAAAGGAAGGCTTCGGCTACGAGCCGGGAATATACACGGGTGAGGTAAAGGATGTGAGAGGAATAACCATAACCACCTATGCCTCCGCTTATCTCAGCACCGAGTATCTGGGCAACAAGTTTCTCTTGGTTGTCTTTGATGAAGTGCATCATCTTCCATCACCATCTTACTCTCAGATTGGAGAGTATCTTTTAGCTCCATACAGGCTCGGGCTAACTGCAACCTTTGAGCGTGAGGATGGTTTGCACAAAATCGCTCCCGAGCTTGTTGGTAATGTGGTCTACAGGGCCGATTTGAAAGAGCTGAGCGGTAAGCACCTAGCACCCTTTGAGATAAAGAGGATATATGTGGATTTGGATTCTGATGAGATGGAAGAGTACAAAAAGCACTGGAAAACATACACGGATTTTCTCAAGAAGGAGAAGATAAGGGGAGAGGACATGCTTGAGAAGCTCATAAGGATGAGTGGGCGCTCAAAAGAAGCGAGGGAGGCACTTCTTGCACGGATATACGCTAGGAGAATAGCGTTTGGCTCAAGGGCAAAGTACAGGGTTTTAGGTGATTTGCTCATGCTCCATAGGGGAGAGAAGATAATAATATTCACAGAGGAGAACGAGCAAGTTTACGAGATTTCCAAGAGATTCTTAGTTCCTTTCATAACCCACGAGACTAAGAAGAGGGAGAGAGAGCATGTTTTAGATTCTTTCAGGAGGGGAGATTACACGGTGATAGCAACATCCAAGGTTCTAAACGAGGGAGTGGATGTTCCCGACGCATCCGTGGGCATAGTTTTGGGAGGGTCTGGAAGCAAGAGAGAATATGTGCAGAGATTGGGAAGGATATTAAGGAAGAGCAGCAAGGACAAGAGGGCCATACTCTACGAGATAATATCCAGAACCGTGGAGATAGGCACTGCTAGAAGAAGGAGGAAAGGTGTTTAAAATGCTCCCGTGGAGCCTTGCAGTGTACCGTGTTCGCAATGGAAGGGCAATGCCCATATTTCGGGATCTCTCTGGAAAGAACTGGGAGATTGCACAAAAAGTCATTGAAACATTCAAAATGCATGAGGGAAAAACAAAAAAGGAGCTGTACGAGAAATTAGATGAAATTACAATAACTCCCTCTTACAAGTTTGTGAAGGGTTTGATAAGGATCATGGAGCGCAGAACGATATACGAGGATGCTCAAGATTCTTTTGAATTCAGGAAGAAGGTGTTTAAGAAATACCCAGAGAAGCCGGAGATAAGGGCCAAAGAGCTAAATATGGATGTAGATGAGATGCTCAAAAAGATGTTCGCAGATATAAATCCAGTCATAGTGAAAGTCATGGACACAAAGCCCAGCGAGTTGATAATGGAGTACAATTTATCCCTAGCTCAAACCATGCTCTTCAGGGCCACTAGCATGGAAATTACCTTCTCAGAAAAAAGGGTGTATTCCGCATTGAAATACTTGGGATTGCTTTACACGATGCCATCTGAGAACATGCTCATCGTGGACGGGCCAGTTTCAATATTCTCTCACACCACAAGGTATGGAACTAGATTTGCAAGGCTCCTGCCTTTCATTGTGTATAAATCTCCATGGAGTGTCAAAGCTTCTCTGAAATTGAAGGAAGATGAGGCCATGCTGGAGATGGACCATCTTAGGCACGGCTATTACTTCCCCAAGAGGGAAGAGAGTGTAGAAGAGGAAGAGCTCATAGATGCGAGGGTATGCGAGGTGAGAAAGTTTGGAAAGCCTGTAAAAATTGGAAACGAGTATTTCTTGCCCCAGTACAAAGTGGCGTGTCGCAACAGAAGCTTCTATGTAGAAACCTTCAAGTTCTGGTCTTGGAAATACATAGAGGGAAAGGCAAGAATGGCCTCAGAGCATAATTTTCCCTTAATCTTATTATTGGAAAAGGATGGAAACCTCTCTGGAAAGATGAGTGAAAAGAATTTGGAGAATGTGTTGTTTTTCAAGAACAAGATTACAGATGAATTGTTAATGAAGGCTGCGAATTCTTTAAAGATTGAGAAAGAAGAAGAGGATAAGGATGTGGAAATAGGGAATGCAAGAGTGCCTTTAGATAAGCTCATTGCTCTGAGAGATAAATTGAAAAGTGTAGAATCTTACGCAGAGGCAGAGCGCATAATCACTAGCGAAAATCTGCCCGTGATGGAAACTTTGCATTATTTGGGCTTCAGAATTATATGGAAAGGTTTAGAACCCTACAAGATCAAGCATGAGAAGGATGTGAGATGAAAATATCCCTAAGAGTTTTCAAAAACACCCATATTTTGTTTCTCTTAAGGCAAATTTGCCCCATATTGGCATTTCTAAGGCGAAGGTAATGTAAGTATACCTTTAAGGGTAAAAAGCATTCAAAATTTGAAATTTTGTCAAAATTACAATGGATAGTGTGCCGCCAACCACAAATGAAAATTTTCCAATATATCATGTATAATAAAGAATATGGGGGTTGTTACGCTTGTATAAAACTCTATGGGATTTCAAGGTATGCCTCATTATCTCTGAAACTGATATGAAGTACTCCCTTTTTGATTATGTCCATGCCCAGAAGACTGGGGAACACCATTGCAAGTTGTTGGATAACTTGAGGATCTTTGAGAGCTACCTTTTTTCCTTTAGATCTTAGTTTTGGCACAGAGGTAATGATCTGAGAATACTTTTCTAATATTTCACCATCAGGTCTGAAAATAAAGATTGTACCCTCTAAAACTCTGGTATCTACACTACCACCAACACCTACCACAGATTTTTTATATGGCGGGAGTTTACTTGCAGGTATTCCTGTTAACTTCTCTACATCTAAAAATCCCAAGGAGGTGGCAGATGCACCTGTATCAACTAAAAAAGTGATAACTGCATTGCCGCTTTCTCCATTAAATCCTATAAATTTCACGGGCAATGGTATTAAAACTCTCTTTTGTACTGTATCAATAATAGCTTCTATCCTCATGAATATCACAATATATAGAGAAGCGGGTTGTCGGTTACAAAATCAATAGCCACGGTGGAGATATCCACACCTTTCTCTTTAAGTCTCTTTAGCAGTTCTCTTGGATCTGTGTCATAATCTATGACTTTCCCATCATAGATAGCTACAAACATATTGTTATAGTCTTTGATAAGTTCTTTATAGTGCCCTACTAACCATTTATGATTGGCAAGACCTTTGGCGTACATATTTTGAATTTCTTTTTTATTTATGATTGCATTTTCGTTCATAACAGTTACTTAATATTTTCTAGATATTTAAACGATTCGCCTTACTTTTCTCCAGTGAGGATATTTTTCATTGCACAGAAAGCACGCACAGCACAGGTTACACAAACATACCCAGAATCTCATGTTTCATATAAAACTAAAGTAGGACAAGATAAGAGTATTTATATTATTCCTCTTCCGGGCCCATCATTTATGATCCACTATCCACAACAAGAACTACCTAGCATACATCGCCCTGCACTATATCATTATGTTTGCTTAGTAAATGTTCTCTTAAATCTATTTGCACTTTCCGATATGGTCCCTCTATTTTATATTCACAATATCTACACTCACCTATCGATTGTCTCATTTCTTTCTCATTATTTATATCACCCCATTTTCTTATCTCAATTTATACCCGCAGTAGGTGCATACTCTCCACTCCTAAAAGAAAGGCTCTCAGTCTGTTCTGTAAAGCACAGAATGCCTTGAGATTATCTTCTCAGTTTTTCAAACAGCAAAGGCTTGTCTTGGGCAAGAGTGATTATTATATCTTCCAGATCTTCATCCTCTGGGTATGTGAGCAGTATATTTTCTACCATTTCCTTCATTATCTTTGCTGGGAGATCTATGGTGTGGGGTCCTATTTCAATCACATATCTGTTGTCATATCTTCGGATGTTTAAGAAATCTGTTTCATCTATACCCTTGAATTCCATAACACGGGTTATTTGTTCTCCTCCAGATAGCAGGAAGGAGAAATTTACTAGATTATCTTTCATTTCTTTCCACCTCCTTAACAAATATTTTCACATCTTTCTTCAGAACCACGGCATCCTTTCCATCAATCTTTGTTATTTCAACGATGTCATAGACCACCATTTTCATTAGATGAGCTCTGATATTACCATGGGTCATTTTGACTCCAAATTTTCTCTCTAACTCCCTCATAAGGTCTCCAATGGTCATGGCCTTGTGCTCTCGCAGAATAATCATTACCATATATCGTATGTGGTGGGAGATGGCGTCTGCAAGGTTTTCCACTTCGTACGGGTTCTCAATCTCTTCATAGTCCAACATCACTTACTACATGCATACAAAGGTATTTATAGTATTAGGTATTAATGTATGTATGTATAAAAGTTAATACATATTGAGGTGAGAGCATGGAAGAAAAAGCCATAAGGGTTGAAGAAACGGTTTGGACCAAGCTCACGCATATAAAACTTATAGAAAAGAAGAAAATTTTCAATATCTTCTATAAGGTCAGAAGGCAAGGAGATAGTACGATATTTTTGAGGGGGCTTTAAAATGAGTGTAGGGAAAAGAAGTGAGTTGTGGGCTCATTTCCGTCCGTGCTATCAGGATCATTCTGGTAGATACTACCGATGTGTGTATTGCGGGGAAATAGTGCAATCTTCGGAGCGAAGAAATCACCTCAGGTATTATCACCCCGAAATTTGGGAGAAGATGAGGGGATAAAAATGAGAGAGAGGGAATTCAAAGTATGGATGAGGCGCCAGAGGGATACTTATTCTGCAAGCACGGTGAAGAAGACCGTGAGCCATGTTAAGTATATAGAAGAAAAACTTGAGTTAAACCTTGATACTGCCACGATTGAAGAAATCTCAGACAGGCTCTATGATTTGATGGAGAGCGGGTTTAGTGTAGACACTTTAAATAGCTGGATAAAATCTCTCAATCGCTATCTTGTTTTTTTGGGTAGTGAAACCAAGCTCAAGAG
>WAPW01000029.1 GCA_015520565.1 Candidatus Aciduliprofundum sp.
CTTTTACCTTTCTTACTCGGAGATCTCTGGAGCAGTTGGCAAGCGGCTATTTTAACCTTCCTGTAAATGCACATTCCATTGCAGTGGCATATTTTGCCATACTATTCCCTCTTTTAGTTATACTATTTGCCACGGTTGTTGTCTCTGACGTTCCTGAGAAGGTCATCCTCTATGAGCGCAATTCGGGAAATATGGAGATCTTACTATCTTCTTACAGTGATCTGAGGAAAATAGCACAGGCACTGATGATTTCCTCACTTGTTCTATCTGCAGTGGTGTATCTTATATTCACTGCAAGTGGGATAGTTACCATCTTAGGTTATGAGGCAATATATCATCAGTGGCTAGCCTTTCCCCCTGTATTTTATATGTTTCTATTTGTTATAGGCCCAATTTTCATAGTATTATCTGTTACCCTATCTCTTTTATTTACCATAACAGTTCCAGCACTGTCTTCAATAGAAACCCATACTTTATCATCCAGTCCCCTCCAAACAATTGCGGATTTACCATCTGTAGTACTGATATTTATTATTACATTCATTCCTTTATCTATCCAAGACCTTGCAATGTATACAGTTCCTGCAGCAGCAATTTTGCTGGGTTTAACTTTGTTTTTTGCCAAGAAAACTATGAAAAGGGATGTTCTAGTGAGGAAATGACAAAAAGATGTTAAAATTCTGAACCTCCACATACATATTAAAAATTAGCGTTTACTCATAAAAGTAGAAAGTTAAATATCCGCAAAACCATAATCCTCCATGCTCAAGGGAATATTTCACGATGGAAGGGCATTGAAAAGGGTAATTGTGAGCCCTCCTGAAAAGGAGTATTTTAAAGTTGAAAATTTAGAAGAGCACAATATTATGGAAAGGGCAAATGTGGACAAGGCAAAAGAGCAGCATAAAAAATTGAGAGATATTATGCGCATGGCAGGTGCAGAAGTTATTGAAATTTCAGAGATTGAGGGACATCCAAACTCTGTTTTCACAATGGATACCGCCCTATCCTTGGGAGATTCTTACATAAAGCTAAGAATGGGCCTTCCCACAAGGAGAGGAGAGGAGGAATGGATGGCAAAAATTTTGGAGGATTTGGGGTTGGAGAGAATTGGAGAGGTGAAAGCTCCAGGCACTGCCGAGGGGGGAGATTTAATACCCTCATATCCCTTTTTCTTCATAGGACGCTCCACAAGGACAAATAAAGAAGGGGCAGGGCAAATTGAGAAAATGGTGGAAGGATTGGGCTACGAGGCAAGAATAATCAAAGTTCCAGATTTGCATCTCCATTTAGGTGGAGCAATGACATTGATAGGTGAGGATAGAATTTTAGCTTGCAATTCCATACCAAGAAGTTTGCTAAGGGGATTTGATGTAATATGGCTTAGATGCAATTCCTTCATTTCCGGAAATGTGATCTATTTGGGTAATGAGAAGGTTATAGTGGAGAGAAGAAACGAGGAGGCAAGAAAGAAATTAGAGAGTGTGGGTTACGAAATATTCACCTTGGATCTCTCAGAGTTCGTAAAGGGCTCTGGAGGTCCCTCTTGCTTAATTCTCGCTTTAGAAAGGGGCTAAAATTTTTTACCCTAAAGGGCATGCAAGGATATGAAGATATACGATACTCTGAGCGGCGAGAAAAAGGAGTTTGTGCCTGTTCATGAGGGGCGTGTTGGTATTTATGTCTGCGGCCCCACAACCTACGATTATGCTCATATTGGCCATGCTAGGCCAGCCATCTTATTTGATGTTTTTAGAAGATTCCTTGAATATCTGGGCTATGATGTCATTTTAATTTCCAACATAACGGATGTGGATGATAAAATAATCAACAAGGCAAATGAATTGGGTAAAGATCCCATAGAGATGGCCCATTACTACGCAAGAGAATACTTGAAGGATATGGATGCTTTGAGGGTGAGGAGAGCGAATATCATACCCAAGGCAACTAGGCATATTGAAGAGATTATCAATCTAATCAAAATTCTCGTTGATAAGGGCTATGCATACGAGAGCGGAGGAGATGTTTATTTTTCTGTTAAAAAATTCAAAGATTATGGAAAATTATCTCATCGCAAAATAGAAGAGATGCTGGCTGGGGCACGGGTTGAGGTTAATGAGAAGAAAAGAGACCCATTAGATTTTGCCCTTTGGAAAGCATCCAAGCCCGGAGAGCCATCTTGGCAATCCCCTTGGGGTCCTGGAAGGCCTGGGTGGCATATAGAATGCAGTGCTATGAGCATGAATTACCTAGGCCCAACTCTTGATATCCATGGTGGTGGTGCCGATTTAATTTTCCCCCATCATGAGAATGAAATAGCACAGAGCGAAGCTGCCACAGGTAAGCCCTTTGCAAAGTACTGGATGCATGTGGGCTTGGTAAGATTTGAGAAAGAGAAAATGAGCAAATCAATTGGCAATGTATTCTTAATAAAAGATTTTCTCAAAAAGTATCCTCCGGAGGTGCTGCGCTTAATGTACCTCAACTCCCATTACCGCAAGCCCTACGATTTCAGCGAGAAGAATATTGAAGATTCTTTGCCCCTCTTAGAAAAGATATGGAGCACTTATCAAATATTGAAAGATTCTGCAATGCAAGAAGAGCCCTCAAAGGATATTGCAATGAAAATAGAGGATGCGAGGGAAAAAATAATTGCCGCTTTAGAGGATGATTTCAACACCAGAGAGGCAATGAAAGAGTACCTATCCTTCATAAATTTTGCCAGAGAATTAAAAGGCGGAGATGCCCTTGCCGCTCTTAATTTCCTAAAAGAGATGGATGAAATATTTGACCTTTTGCCAAGAGGTGAGAATGAAGGAAAGGAAAAAGAATTAATTGAGCTTCTCCTCAATGTGAGAAATGAGGAGAGGAAGAGAAAGAATTATGAAATAGCGGATTACATAAGGGATGAGCTTGAAAAAATAGGTATAAAAATAGAAGATACAAAAGAAGGAACAAAATGGTACAAAATTTAAGCGTCCCTTATGCCTTCTTCAACAATTTTTATAACAACTTCCCCATCGGGCAATGCTGGAGAGTCAATCAATCTTGCAATTCTCTTATTCCCTCTGCTCTTTCTTAGATAAATTCTGTAAGTGGCTGTATGTCCAACTATATTTCCTCCAATGGGCTGTGTAGGGTCACCAAACATCATGCCGGGATTTGAAGATACTTGATTTGTGACTGCCACAACCGCATTGTTCAAATCTGCAAATTTGAGCAAGTCGTGCATATGCTTATTAAGCAACTGCTGCCTCTCGGCAAGGGAGCCACGCCCAACATACTCTGCACGAAAATGAGCGGTGAGGGAATCAACTATAAGCAATCTAACTGGATATTCCTTAGCTAATTCCATTGCCTTATCAACCAGCAATATTTGATGATTTGAGTTGAATGCACGAGCAACATGTATCTTTTTTAATACCTCCACAGGATCTAATTCCAATGCCTCTGCCATCTGCTTTATTCTCTCAGGTCTAAATGTATTTTCAGTATCAATATAAACGGCGTGTCCTTCCAATCCTCCCTTCTCCTTGGGCAATTGAACATTAACAGCTAGTTGATGCATAATTTGTGTCTTTCCAGATCCAAACTCTCCGAAAAATTCGGTTATGGCCTGAGTTTCCAATCCACCACCAAGGAGATTATCAAAATCTGGAGAGCCCGTTGTTAATTTTGTGACCTTTTTTCTGCGCTCGTAAATCACATCCCCGGTTTCAAAACTTCCCACATTGGCATACTTCCTAGCAGCGAGTATTATTTTCTGCGCCACGCCATCCCCTATGCCAACTGCATCTGCAAGGTCCTTGGGGGAGGCAACAGCTAATTCTATCAGGTCCGTATAACCTGCCTCTCTCAATTTCTCAGCGGTGGTAGGTCCAACACCGGGTAAATCTTCAAAGGTGTATTCCTCCTTCTCTTCCTTCTTTTTTGCCAATACAATCACCTTCAATATCCCATGCACACTCTTTTATTAATCTTTTTACAGCCATTGAGAAATGTACTTCACTAAGTCCACAACTCTTGCTGAATAACCATACTCATTATCGTACCAAGCAAGAACTTTTACGAGGTTTCCACGAACATAGGTTTCAAGGGCATCGTACATCGCACTATGAGAATTTCCCTTAAAATCCGAGGAAACAAGGGGCTCATCCACATACTGCAAAATTCCCTTCAACTCCCCCTCCGCCGCCTTCTTGAATGCTTCTCTCACCTCATCCTCCGTTGGCTCTTTTTCCACTTCAGCCACAAGATCCACTATGGAAACCGTGCTTGTTGGAACCCTTATTGATATGCCATGCATCTTCCCATCCAGCTCGGGTATTACGAGTCCTATGGCCTTGGCAGCCCCCGTGGTCGTAGGTATTATATTCATCGCTGCAGCCCTAGCCCTGCGCAAATCCTTGTGGGGCAGGTCCAAAACACGCTGGTCGTTGGTGTATGAATGCACAGTAGTCATCAAAGCGTACTTTATTCCAAAATTCTCATGAAGAACCTTTGCTACAGGCGCAAGGCAATTTGTGGTGCAAGAGGCATTGCTTATCACATCATGCTTTTCCGGGTCATATTTATCCTGATTCACCCCGAGAACTATGGTAACATCGGCTGGTTCTCCCTTGGCAGGGGCTGTTATTATTACCTTCCTTGCCCCTGCTTTTAGATGCTTCGCTGCCTTATCCCTTGAGCGAAATACCCCTGTGCTCTCTACTACAATATCCACTCCCAATTCTTTCCAAGGCAATTTCTCCGGGTCCCTCTCACTGAAAACTGGAATCTCGCGGCCATTTACAATCAAACTTTTTTCTGTGTACTCCACCTCACCATCAAATTTTCCATAATTTGTATCATACTTTAGAAGATGCGCCAAGGTGCGAGCATCCGT
>WAPW01000030.1 GCA_015520565.1 Candidatus Aciduliprofundum sp.
CAAAAGTCAATAATTCTCTTACTTTTGATAGGAGCGAGTACGAGGGAAAGAATATTGCAGTATTTCTTCCCATACCGATTATTCTCTTTATGTATTCAGCAATGCGCGGCACATTATCCGCGACATCTTCATATTTTGTGGTAACATCATCCACATATAGAATTTTTAAATTCTCTTTTGGAAATGGAGATGGATACCTTTTTGTTATCGTATTCTCTGGAAGTGCAACTATATTTTTGTATTCCTCTGGTACTAATGTACCAGATAGATGTATTGAAGAATGAACATTTAGCAAAGCATCCGTAACTATTGCAGGGTCAAGGCAATAAACTTCTAGGGATGGTGCCTTGCTCCATTTTATAAGCCTTATATATTCATAAGAATACGCATCTCTCCAGAAATACAAGAATGAGCCAGTATGATGAATGTATGACCTTGGAAGTTTCCTGTGCTTTACCTTATCTTCTCTTACCATCTCCCCATAGTAAATTAGTTCTTTAGCCAAATTATCAAAATTGTTTATGCTTATTCCCAAAATATCCGATACTTCTTCTTCAAAGGCGTAATGAGGTATTATTCCCTCCTCTTCTTCAACGAATTTTTGCATTTTATAAATTGCCTCCTTTAAGAACTCTGCAATATCCGCTATGTTATGTCCCAAAACTTGAGGATTGCCGTAGTTTAAAGCTTCTTTTTCCATATTATCCAATGAGTTTACGCTTAGCTCCATGCTTCTAAGCTCTCTGGCAAAATCAGGGATATTATGTGCCTCATCCACTATGAGAATTATGTCTTGCATGGCAGCTCCAATTTTATCCATAATTCCACGCCTTATGAATGGAAAGAAAAAATAAATGTAGGGAAAAATTAGAAGTGTGGCATGGGGCAAAGAATCCTTTATGGCCTCATAGGCGCATATTCTCAAATTAATTGCTCTTTCAAAAATCTCCTCTGCTGTCAATCCCTCATTAATGATCTCTTTTATTTTTTCTTCATTTTTTAGATAATTTGCATAATAAATGCATGCATTCTCATATCCCTCTCTAACATCCTTCTTCAATTTATTGCATAACAGGGCAAGTTCATCTGGAGAACCATAGTGCAGCTCCTCTTTTTCCCTTGCAAGGGGACATAGATTTGCACGGCCTTGGAGGGCTATTGCCTTAACACCAAGCTTCTTTGCCTCTTTTACAACTTGCCTCTCTTGGGAATTTGTGTGCACTAAGTAAATTACCCTTTTATCATTTTTAATTGCATATTTCACCGCTGGATATAGCGCAGCAAGGGTTTTTCCAGAGCCAGTGGGAGCTTCAAATACTATGTGCATTCTATTCTCCAAGGCCTCTTCAATGTCCTTAACGATGTCCTTTTGCCCTTTGCGATATTTATAGGGAAATCTCACAAATACCTCAAAATTTTCATCTTTATAAACTTTCTTAAAAATAAAAATGAAAAATAATAGATTAATTTTTAGCTGCTAGAGTAAATAAGATAGGTGTAGCCATCATCAAAGATTTCTTGAGGTGCTACTCCATCTGCGTATGTCCAACTCCATCCGGGATGCTTATCCAGATCTATGCCGCCTGCTACTAAATAAGATGCCCACACTAGCTCGGAGCAGTAGTAATCAGAGCCATAAACATGTTTTGTCCAAAGATGCCAGTCATAAGGCTTGCCTAGCTGCTTTACTGCAAATTGTACTGCACCTAAGCGAATGTTATTTGAAGTATAAACTCTTTCAGCGGCGACTGTGGGGTACCTTTGTAAAAATTCCTTGAGAGGAGTTATTTTCACTCCGTACTCAGGAGTTGCTTCAATTACTATCCAGTCATGGATTGAAGAATTGTACCATCCAATTATTCCAACATGTGTCCAGTATCCAGGTATAATGGATAGCCAAGGAGTATAACCGAATACTAAATCCCCTGTTGAGATATTTGATGGATATGGGTGAGAATATCCTTGAGAAGGGCTAAAGCTACTTGCCGTTGCTAGAGGGCTTCCCATTAATATTACTGCTCCAAGAATAGCAATAGACAATACTAATCTTTTAGCCCTATTAGTGCTAATGCTCATGTTACCACCTATAAAAGAAGATATGCTATTTGTAATATAAAAGCTTTTTGAATAAAGCTTCCAAACTTTTTTATCCTAAGAGATAATCCATCTTTATGGAGCAATGGGAAGAAGATGTACAAAAATATTTGCAGATGGGCTTGTATCAGCCGGCTTTAGAGCTAGTTGACGAAATCCTCAAAAAAGGAGAAAATAGGAAAGCGATGACCTATAAGGCCTATATTTTACGCTCTATGGAGAAAGATGATGAAGCTCTTAAAATAGTAGATGCTTTGCTCAAAGAGCAAGAGGATGAGGATTTGCTTCTCTTAAAAGGTATGCTTCTTTTTGATAATGAAGATTATAAGGAAGCGGCTAAGTACTTTAGAAGAGTTACTGAAATAAATCCCGATAATATTGATGCTTGGTATAACCTCGCTTCCTGCTATGATGCTCAAGAGAAATACGATATTTCTGAGAAGTATTATTCTAAATTGGTGGAAATCAATCCAGAGGATGCCGAAGCGTGGAACAATTTGGCTGTGGCAAGATTGTTTCAAGAAAAATACGAGAAGGCGTTGGAGGCCGCCGAGAAGGCAATTGAGCTTGAAGAGGATTATGACAATGCATGGTATAACAAGGGCTTGGCTTTGCATTATTTGGAGAGGTACAAAGAGGCAATTAAGGCATTTAAGAAATGCATTGAAATTTCTGATGACCCTGATGCTTGGTACGCTATGGGTATATCCTATGCAAACATGGATATGAAGGAAGAGGCAAAGAGGGCGCTAAAAGAGGCACTTCGCAGAAGCCCAGACGATGAGGAGATTAGAGAGGCATTGGAAGGGCTAGAAGGATGAATATTAGGATAGCGAATAGCAAGAAGGAGCTAGTTACATTTATAAAATATACGCTAGTAGGCATACTTGGTGCTGGTGTTGGTGCCATTATAGTAACTTACTTTACCCATAAGCTTCCAGAGGATGCTAGCCCTCTATCTTACATAGTTCCATATCTTTTATCCGTTGAGGCGGGTATACTCGTTACATTCTATCCAAATGATGTCTGGGTTTTTAGAGAGGAGCAATATAAACTCAATGTTTGGCAGAGATTGATGGCTTATCATGGCGCTCTCTTTGGAGGATTTGTAATACAAACCATTGTTTTTGCTCTCTTAATTTTAATTAATGCTCCTACAAGAACGGCATATTTTATTGGGATTGGTGCTGCAGCCCTGTGGAATTATATTGTTAGTAGAAAGGCCGTGTTTGCTGGGGGTGAGAAAGATAAGAATAGCGGTATTCGGAGCAGGTTCTCTAGGAAGCGTTCTGGGAGCGATTCTGTCTAAGAAGAATGATATTCTTTTAATAACACGAGGAGAGCATTTAAATGCAATAAGGGAGAATGGATTGAGAGTTGAGGGCCTAACCAATGGTTTATTTGAGCTTCCTGTGGAGAAGCATTATCCGGGAGGCTATGATATTATAATTCTGACAGTTAAAGCATATCAAACTAAGGATGCAATAAGAGAGATAAGGGGAGAGTATAAAGATGAAATAGTTATAACATTTCAGAATGGCGTGGGAATAGTGGATATGCTAGGGGATTTTGATGTCATTCCAGGAGTAACGACCCATGGAGCAACTTTAATCTCCCCGGGCATTGTTAGGCATGCTGGCTACGGAGATACATTCATAGGGGAGAAGAATGGAGAATTAACCCATAGAGTTTTTGAAATTGCGAAAAATTTCACAGAAAGCGGGCTAAAAACGGAAGTGGTTAATGACATAATGGAGAGAAGATGGGTTAAAGCGGCAGTAAATGCTGTTATAAATTCCCTTACAGCTATATTTTCTGTTAAGAATGGAGAGATATTGGAAAATGAGAATTTAAAAGAGATGGCAAAATGCATATCTCAAGAGCTCTCCTCATTTCTTCAAAGAAAAGGTATAAAAGAGGATATTTACTCTATTGTTGAGGATGTAGCCCTTAAGACCAAAGAAAATGAATCAAGCATGCTTCAAGACATAAAGAGGGGAAGAAAAACGGAGGTGGATTACATACTAAAGCCATTCTATAGCAAGAAGTGCGTTTATCTTCTCTACCATATGATAAAATATTTGGAGAGAAAGCGGCATTGAATTGGACAGATTTGAGTAGAATAATATATATGGATGTTTTTAATACTTCTTAATGGATGGATGTGGAAGATGAGATTAGAGAAAAAATGAAAAAATACGATTTGGTTCTTGTTTATCCCAATAACTTTGTTTCAAAGATTGCTATATTTCTCTCCAAACTCGTGTTTCCATCCATAAAATATAATCCCCTTGCCCCTGTTTTTGGTTATAGGGGTGAGATTTACGGCAAAGAAAAAGATTTAAATTTAGCCAAAATTCTAATAAACGAGGAGTATGAAAGGGCTTATGTTATTCACAAAAAATTGGAGTATAATCCCAAGAGAATGAAGGATATAATGGAGTTTTTCCACAAATATCAGGGAGTTAGGATGATAATAAAATATGCAATAACTAGTGCTGCTGGTATTCTCCTTAACATGTTCTTCTTCTTCCTTTTATATAAAGTTTTGAAAATATACGATATGTTCTCTCTAACCATAGCCATTGAGCTCAGTATAATTATAACATTCTTTATGCATAATAACTGGGTTTTCTCTACAAGGGTTTATACAAAGCCATTGTGGCGCAGGTTTTTGGGTTATCACTTTATTTTGATTTCTGGTATGCTCATAAATCTTGGCTCTTATTATGCATTAGCTTTGCTTAAAGTAAATTATCTCCTTGCGGATTTTGTGGGTATAGTTTTGGCAGGAATATGGAGCTTGTATATGGTTGATGTGCATGTGTTCTTTGCTAAGTATCAAAAGGTAGAATAACGCGGGGAGGGGGATTTGAACCCCCGCGGGCAATAGCCCAATGGCTTAGCAGGCCATCGCCGTACCGCTCGGCCATCCCCGCCTAAATTGCCATATGGAAATTTTGTATATTAATTTAGCCCTTGTCTAAGAGCAATGGTGCAAATGGGGACATATGAAAATGGTATGAAGAAGCTTTGTCTATATTATCTATTAATAGATACTTACGTTGTAATAGCAATATCAATAACCGCAGGTACTTCAATGGAGCCCATGTCCCATAATGCTTTCAACCGCAGAGTGTAAGTATGTGGGGATGTGTAGCCATAAAGATACCAAACTATAGCGCCTGATACATTGAAATTATTAGATTGGGGAGTGAATCCAACATATGCCTTGTGAGGCGTCCATGCACCGAGAACATCCTCATTTCCATTCCAAACTGTGGCATTGTGTGCCTCTGAGAAAGCACTCTGAAAGTCGTAGGTAGTTGGTAGATTATCCAGCTCCCTTGCACTAAAAATAAACTTATTGGAAGAAAAAATGAAGCTATTGGAATAAAGTTTAGGATCCAGTGAAGCATTTGCGAAAATATATATCATAAACATCAGAGAATGTGTCAATGCACCATACGCACCAAATTCCACCTTAAAAGTAAGAAATCCTTCCCCATTGTTTATGGTTGTTGTAACATTAGTTGTATTGTTTATTTCTCCCGCAATTGTATTCATATTGGTTGCGTTGACATCTATAGTGTAGTTAAATCTCAAATATCCCTCTTTTATATGTATGTGTGCATCCCTGTACTCTTGATTTAACCAGTAAAAGCTGCCCCCACCTATAACTAGCAGGATAGGCACTACTACTGTGATTATTATCTTTGCTTTCTTGCCTATCATGGCTTTCACTTCCAATTGAAGTTGAGGAATTTATAAATTCTTATTATATAAACTTTCTGATATGTATGATTTGGAGGAGGGTTGTGATATTCATCAAACATTCACATTTAGAAGAGCCACCGGGGGGATTCGAACCCCCGACCTGCTGATGTCTTGAAGCCCGCGGCTTTAGGGTAAAGCCCTTTTTAAAGAGCTTATACAAGTCAGCCGCTCTTCCGGGCTAAGCTACGGTGGCACTAAGATGTGGATAATTGTATGGCTTATAAATTTTTCTTTGAAGAGGGTAAGTTGAATTCCTCGAAAAACATGAAAAAAGAGGAATAAAAACAGGGTAAAGTTAGACATAGAGGTCATAAGCCAGGACTTTAAAGGGGAGAAGTTTAGAAGCAACAGAGAAAGAGTGAGAGAGGATGTAATCGCCAACAACTCTTTTGAATGAGTGGAAGACAGGTTGGGGGTTTAGAAAGGGGGCATAGCCCCCTTCTTGCGAGTATTTCTTTTTCCACTCAGGTGATTTGCTCTTTTCTAATATCCTCTTTCGCAATCCTCTTCTTGCTTTATTACGGATTGCAATGTATGGAGTTCCTCCTCGCTCCATTATAAATCTTATGTTGCGTAAAGAATCATAGCCCTTATCAGCATACACTTCTTTTTACTCTCTCTTCCTTCAAAAGAGGAATGAGATACGGAGAATCATTAGCATGCCATTTTGTAACTACTGCATTGGTAATGAGCTTTCTCTCAATATCCACAGCGGCGTGCAATTTTACTCCTTCTCTTCTCGCTTTTCTTCCGATTCGCACTGTGTAGTAATATGATCTATAAGAGATTTGAATACCAGTAGAATCTACGGCAAATTTACTCGGTATTCCTACTACCTTTACTATTTCTCTTAGCACAATACGAATCCATAGTTCTGGTATTCTTCTCAACTCTCTTGAAATTGTGCTCTTATGCGGAATTTTATTCAATCTCATTACTCTCTTTATCTTTCTCATTTCTTGCACTATCTGGAGCATTCTTTCTATGCTTCCTACATACTGCGCCAGCACTATCAACATGATGTGCTGGGGTATAGTGTAATCTTTCCTCGAATACTTGCTCCAGTAAAGCGGGAGTTTCGCCCTCTTCATTGCTTTTAATCCTATCTTTACAACCTTGTATAACTCTAGCTTCCTGCTCATCTCTTATTAATCTTTCTTATTTTATTTTTCTGTAAGATTGCAACTACCCTTAATATCGAAAAATTTATATACTGTTATGCCATTACTCTATTGAAGGTGATAAAAATGCTACTAGAAATTCTAGAGATAAAGGAGGGAAAATTTGGAGATCGATTAGGACCATCGTTGGGGCTGCTTCATAATCCATCTATAATGGTAGGACATCATGCAGAGCCCACATGTGGCGATGGCGATGATATTACTGTTCAACATTGTATTGTACATCCAGCACCAGGATATGAGTGTTGATATTCTTTAGTTATTTTTATTATTTTTTTGTTATGTGGGTGGTTGCTATGTCAGATGAGTTAGGTGCAAGTATTAGATATAGGTTTAATAAATATCTTTTGTTCGTACCTGATTATGATGGTAACTGGTTGTTATACAACCCCATACATCAACAAGTTTTGAAGATCGATGACGAGATGAAGATATTTATAGAAAATTTGGCCAAACAAAAAAATATAAATATAAGTTTAGGTAGGGTAGATAATAAAATCAATAAACTATTGAAGACAGGAGTTATTATAAGATATGACTTTGATGAGATTGAATACGTAGTAAATAAATATTATAAAGAACATCCATCACCATATACTTTATATGTTGAATTTATTATGAGTTGGTCTTGTAATTTTGCATGTATATATTGTTATGAAAATAGAATCAAAAAAAGTATGTGGGGCAACACTTTAAAACTAGGGCATATATCAAAAGCATTTGAATTTATTGATAAAAAGATGGATTCGGATATGAAACTTAGTGTGGACTTAACAGGGGGAGAACCTTTGCTTATATCTTCTTTTCCTCAAGTACAATATATACTTAATGAAACAAAAAAAAGGGATGGAAAAGTGTATATAAGCACAAATGGGTATACTTTGGATATATATTCAGATTTACTAAATAAATATCAATCGGTTATATCTCTAATTAGAATAACACTAGATGGAGTAAAAAAAATACATGATAAGAGAAGGCCTCTTCAGGGAGGAATGGGTACATTTGATAAAATTGTCGAAAATATCAATCTTCTATTAAAGAAATATCCTTACTTAAAAACTAAGTTGGCTGTTAATACTATTGTAGATGAATCATCTGTAAGCTATGTGGACGAATACTTGGATTATATAGAAAAAGAAGGCTGGTATGGTAAAATCGGATTAGGTATTGGTCCCGTGGGGAGCTATGGGAATCACGGTCTTTTCCCAAACAGAAAAGAAATATTCAATAAGTTAGTTGATATTTTCTATAAGAAAAAAAATTTATGTAAACTTAAATACATTTCTATTGACGATGGTATTGGGAGTACGAAGATTGCTAATGTATTGATTATGCAAAGACGACTACCTTTAATTGCCCCATATAGATGCCAAGCTTTTTCTCCATTTGATAATAGCTTTGTTTTTTCCCCTGATGGATATATATATAGATGTAGTTTATTTGCAGAAAATAAAATTTTGCCAATAGGAAAATATTATCCAACAATAGAAGAATATCATAATAACTTAAAAGATATTCAAAAGAGAAATTTATTAAATCTTAGTAAAAAATATGATGAGAAATTGTTGCCTCTTAATAGTGGTGGATGTCCATTTAGAAGCATGTCTTACAAAAAAATGAACGATTGGATAAATAAAAAGTTAACCTTGCTGGATGTAGTTGAATTTGTTGATGAAGAAACTATTATCAAAACTGCAAAATTATATATTGACTATCTGAAAAATTGTCGCGGCTCTGTAGAAAATTTAGAAATAGCCAATGGTTCCTAATACTCTGGATTTTCTAAATCCCCATATAAACATAACAATACCAATACAAAGGATAATTGATGTCATAATTACTAAATTAATAAATTCAGGCAATATTTGAGTTAATGAATATCCACCACCCATAGTTAACCGCCCCATTTTTAGAATATAAGTTTCAGGATGTAATTTTGATAAAAATTGGAGCCATTCTGGAAGTTTCTCTGGTGGAAAATATAAACCACTTACAAGTTGTGCGCTTACTCCTAAAAACCAGTTGAGAGGATCTTGAGATGCTTTTGTAATCAGTCTAAATCCCGTAGAGAATAGATCAATAGCAAAAATTAGTATAAATCCAAATATAATAATAATTACTGCTCCAATATTAATAGTTATTATTAATCCAAAGAATAATATATATAGTATTGTTATAATAGTTATAATTAATATGTTCCATAAAAATTGCCATAGATTAATACCTATTAAAAGCGAAATAAAAGAAGGAGGTGAATTATATAAAAATGGAAACAATCTACTCAAAATAAAAGAAGATATATTACCTTTAGGTATAAAAATAAGTATATGTATAATTGAACCTATCATTAGATATTGTAAATATGTTAAAGTTCCATATTCTTCTATAGAAGCATTAAGGTTGATTAGATTTGCAAATATCCCTACAAAAATTACATTAAACGCAATAGTGACAAGCTGAATAACAACATCAACTCTTCTAGAGAGAAATACTTCTTTATTAATAAATATGAGAGCGCTTATGGCTTTAAAATCTGTATTTAATTTCATTGTCTTCACCTACTATCTTTATGAATATATCTTCAAGAGATATTGGCTTGCTAGTTATATCTGTTATAACATATTTATTTAATAAATGTAGCAAATCACTTATTTCGTCATTTGAAATAATCAACTCTAAATGTTTTTCAGATACACTCTCTACTTGATACTTATTTGTTATATATTTTATATCGTCATATGAAATTTTTTTCTTTGTTTTTATTGCTAAATTCTTTTGTGAATATAGGGAAAATTTTTCTATAATATCTTTAGTTTTTCCTTCTATTATTTTCTTCTTATTGAAGATTAGTATCCTATCAGTTAGCAGTTCAGCCTCATGAAGATCATTTGTTGTGAGAATGACGGTCATTTTATACTGGTGGGATAAGAGTTTTATTGTTTCCCATATATTTTTTTTAGTCATAATATCTAAATATACTGTAGGTTCATCTAAAATCAAAATCTTAGGTCTAATAATGAATGGCAATGCTAAATGTAATTTTTGTCTCATTCCAGCAGATAGTTTTTCATACCACTCATTTTTTTTATGGGTAAGTGATAGCAGGCTAAGAGAGTAATCAATTCGCTTATTAAGATCTTTTGAGGGAATACCCCACACTCTACCAATAAAAAGAAGATTTTTATAAATACTAACTCTCCACTGAAAAGGAGAATATATACTTTTATCACCACCAAATATTGTAAGTATTTTTTCTTTTTTTTTTTTATGTTCTCTTATTACATCAAAATTATCTATATATATGTTTCCTTTAGTAGGGATCAGCAAACCATTTATTATTTTGCAGAAGGTAGTTTTCCCTGCACCATTTGGCCCCAGCATTCCAAAAATTTCCCCATCAAATATGGTAAAATTTAAATTGTAAAGAGCCAATATTTTCTCTCTTGGTTTAAATAAAATATCTTTTATTGAATTAACATCAAATAAGGATCTTATGGGTGGAGGATAATACTTAGATAGGTTCTCGACTCTAATCATCCACATGGGTGATATTTTATGTTATATAAAAAAGTTTTCGCTGTTGAGTTAAGATGCAACCTTAGAAAAAATAAAATAAGGGAAGCGGATTTACCAAAGAGCCGGGGTTGCCGAGTGGTAAGGCGCAGGCCTGGAGAGCCTGTACTCCGTTAAGGGGTGCGAGGGTTCAAATCCCTCCCCCGGCGCTACAGAGACAAAAATTTTTAAAAGCATAGGGCATACCATAAATATGGAAGATGTTTGGGTTGAGAAATACAGGCCTAAGAGCTTGGATGAAGTTGTTGGGCAGGATGAGATTGTTGAGAGATTAAAATCCTATGTGAAGGCAAAGACCATGCCTCATCTCCTTTTTGCAGGCCCAGCGGGTACGGGAAAAACCACATGTGCGATAGCCCTTGCAAGGGAATTATTCGGAGAGAACTGGAGAGCGAGTTTTCACGAGTTGAATGCAAGTGATGAGCGTGGCATAGGAATAGTGCGCACAAAGATCAAGGAGTATGCAAGAACAGCAGCACCCAACGATGTTGGCTTTAAAATAATATTCTTGGACGAGGCAGATGCTCTAACTCCAGATGCCCAGGCAGCTCTCCGCCGCACCATGGAGATGTATTCTCGCACCTGCAGATTCATATTATCTTGCAATTATTCATCAAAAATAATTGAGCCAATACAATCAAGATGTGCCGTATTCCGCTTCACTCCCCTAAAAGCTGAGGATATAAAAAAGAGGTTGAAGTACATAGCGGATAATGAGGGTAAGAAGGTGACGGAAGATGCCCTAAATGCCATTGTTTATATTTGCGGGGGAGATATGAGAAAAGCCATAAACATACTTCAAATGTCAGCGGCAATATCGGATACTATTGATGAGAGCATAGTTTACAAGGCCACAGGCCTAGCCAAGAGGGAAGATGTTGAGGATGTCCTTAAGAAAGCCCTTGCAGGAGATTTTATAGAGGCGAGGAATAAATTGAACAAGCTGCTAGTGGAGCTTGGCTTATCTGGAGAGGATGTTATAAAGCAGATTCATCGTGTTATTTACGATTTGCCCATAGATGATAGATTGAAGGTTGAACTGTTAGATAAAACGGGGGAGATAGAGTTCAGGATAGTTGAGGGTGCTAATGAGAGGATTCAATTGGATGCTCTGCTTGCCTATTTCACCCTCGCCGGCTCTAAATGAAACTCTTAATCAAATTTTTTCCAAACTCAACCAATTTTTTAGCTTTTTCCATACTTGGTGCATCGGAAAATACGCGAATAACATCTTCTGTGCCAGAAGCGCGAATCAATAGCCAAGAATCCTCGTAAATTATCTTCACACCATCCACCCTAATTATATTCTTTGCCCCTTCTGGCATATTCTTTGCAAGCATATCTCCTATTTTATCCACGATTTTTCTCTTTTTCTCTCTCTCCACATTAATTTTCTCTTTTATTTGGTAGTATTTTGGGAACTCATTTGCCAATTCCTTCAAGCTCTTTCCTTGAGAGTCAATTATTTTCAGGATATTGACGGTGGAGAGGATAGAATCTCCCCATAGAGTATCTGGTGGAAATATGTACTTTCCCGTTTCTTCGTATCCGTATGAGGCATTATAGCGTAAAATATGCTCTGCTATTTCTGGAGGTCCAACTGGGCAATATATGACTTTAAACCCATTTTCCCTTGCCACATATTCAATTAATGAGGATGAGTTTATAGGTGTGACCATCTTCTCCCTTGCGAAAAATTTTGCAAATATAGCGCCTATGGTATCCTCTGAGAATATTTCACCTTGCGATGCAAAAAGAACACGGTCTGCATCAACATCGGTGCCTATTCCAATATCAAAGTTAGGGGATAATTTTTGCAGTTCTTGCAGTGTTCCCCTTCTTGGCTCAGATGGCCTCTCAGGGATATGCCTTCTATCACAATTAATGCAGTAAACGTCCATTCCTAAATTCTCAAAAATCTTATCAATTATACCTGCTCCCGAGCCATTTGCGGGATCCACAATTATTTTG
>WAPW01000031.1 GCA_015520565.1 Candidatus Aciduliprofundum sp.
CAAGCACAATTCGGTAGCTCTCATACCAGAGGGAATTGAATTTCCAGATTTTGAGATACCGGAAGGTGGTACGAAGCCAGAAGTTCAAGAAATTAAATATGAAGAAAGGGAGAAGGTCATTGAAAAGGGATTAGGAAATGCAGAAATTGTATGTGCATTCCCCTTGTACAAATATGATATTCGCGCATATCTCCTCAGCACATTGCTTGGAAACTTTCCAACATCCAAGCTATGGCAAGAGTTTCATAGAAAGGCGTATATGGTTGAATCCAAAGTGGAATGGCATAACGGAAAGGGAGGATTTTTCCTCTACTTTGGGGCAAATTCTCGTGATTTTGAGAGTATATGCGGGAAGATGGAGATATTCTTGGAGAGCTTAAATTCACTAATGAAGAAGTAGAGATGGCAAAGAAAATCCTTGCGATAGAGATGCTGGAGAGAGATAATAGCATTTACAGGATGGAAGATTTATTGCACTTAGACCCAGAAATGAGATTTGGGAGCTTGGAGAGAATTTTGGAAGCCATAAAGGAATTGGAATTGCAGGATATCAATGAGTATGCCTCTCAAGTTTTGAATTTAGAAGAAATGAGGAGAGTTGCGGTGAGATGATAACAATGCCAAAAAATATATTTATTGGAGCAACATAACATCCTACATTATGAAAATTGTGTCTATAATTGCATTTGCATGCACAATCCTATTACTATTTTCGTTAATAAATATATCTAATTTAAATGTAGAGAGCAATAAAGATGCCTTGGCAAAATCTGCGAACTTCTACAATCCCAACACCCCACCGAAGACATTTGAAGACCTGTTTCTCCCGCATTGGTTTGAGAATGGAACATTTACTTTTAATGTGCCTCAATATATGCATCATTTTAAATTGGCATTTGCTACTACTTGGTCACCTTATTACTATTATGGATGGAATAAAGGAAGAAAAGCGGAATTAAATATAACAGATAATAAGGGAACTGTTTATGTATATGCATATAATTCCAACGATGTAAATGGTACACCCATAGGAGGGGCTGGAAGATATCCAGGTACAATACAGGGGAACAAGATAATTATAAGGATTGTAGGTAAAGCTCTTCTACAATTTGGAATTTGGGGGGACTGGACAGAGAACATTCTTAACGGTGGAATTTATTCGCTTACCTTCAATGCCGAAAAAATAGCGTTGTATATGGATTACTACAATCCAACAAATCTAAACACCTTCTATTTCAAATCCAGCCAACCTATGTATGCATATCTATTTGGATGGGATGGAACATTACTTGCTCACACGAAAAAGCCTGTGAAGGAAGGAGCGTTGACAGAACCGTACGATGCAAAGCCGTTTCTAACATTCATCAGGCCTAATGGAGAGAGTGGAAATGTAACGGTGCAATTTTGGGTTGGGTACGAAGAGAAGAAGAGCAATCCAACGGGTGCGTTTATAGTGATTGGGATATTGGTAGTGATAGCGGTAGCGATGTATATTTATGCAAAGAGAGCAGTGTATGGAAATAGGAGGAAGAGAAGGTGAATGCCATAGAGGTCAAATCTCTGAATGTATGGTACGGAAAATTCAAAGCTTTAAATGAGATTAATTTTTATGTACCGAAGGGATTGATAGCGGGGCTTATAGGTCCCAATGGAGCAGGAAAGACCACTTTAATAAAGAGCATTGTTGGCATACTACCCTACGATGGAGAGATAGAGGTTATTGAGGGAGATAACATAGGGTATCTGGCGGAAGATGAAGGATATTATGGATACTTAACGGGCTATGAGTATCTAAGATACTTCAGCGACCTTTATGGATTTGATAGAGATAAAATATATGAATTACTGAAATTGGTTGGATTGGATGGCAAGGAGAATGTTTTAATCAGCAAGTATTCCAAGGGCATGAAGAGAAGGTTGGGCATTGCGAGAACTCTCTTATCGCGCTCCAGTGTGATAATATTAGACGAGCCGTTGAGTGGTTTAGATCCAAACATAAAGAGCGAGCTCAGAAAGATAATCTTGGAGATATCCAAAGAAAGGACTTTTTTAATATCTTCGCACCAGTTGAGGGATATAGAAGAAATTTGTGATTGGATAATAATGATAAACGAGGGAAAGATCTTGGGATTTGGCAAGCCTGAAGATTTATTAGAGGAAGTAAAGCCGGTAAGGGAGATAGTTATACAGGTAAAGGATGCGGATGAAAGCATAGTTAAGGGGTTGAAAAGGATAGAAGGAGTTAAGAATGCAATTTTAAGGGGAAATATAATAACGATAGAATACGGTGGAGACGATGATTCTGAGATTTTCAAGTATTTGCTCTCAAAGGGATTGAAATTTAATTTGAAGAGTGACACATTAGAATCCATCTACAGGGAGGTATACAGATGAGGGCATATCCCATAATAAGAGAGAGTGTGAGAAGTTCAATTTTAGATTTTTCATTTCCTTTGGTTGCAATATTGCTTTTAATAGTGAATATTGTAATAGGGGTTGAAAACAAAATATTCACAGAGACACCCACACCTTATCCGTTCTGGCTCATATTCTTTTTTGACTCTTTCATTTTCATGATATATGGTGGATATTTGGGCATGAAATACTTTGCGAGAGAGTTTGATAAAAACACGATGATATCCTTGGTAGTCACTCCTGCTGGGCGCAATGGTGTTTATG
>WAPW01000032.1 GCA_015520565.1 Candidatus Aciduliprofundum sp.
TTATTATCCTCTCAATCCTATTTCCATCGCTCATATCAAAATATCCCTACTTTGTTGACTGGGGAACCTTGTTAACTTTATCAGCCCTTTTTCTCATTACCACTGCAATAATGGATAGTCATTACCTTGAAATTATATCCATAAAAATAATTAAAAAAATAGAGAGTGAGAGGAATTTAGCACTTATCTTTGTGTTTCTAGCTTTTGCCCTTTCAATGTTTATAACTAACGATGTAACTTTGCTTATAATAGTGCCACTAACTTTAGCTCTTCAAAGTTATGTTAAACAAGATATAAAAAAGATGATTATATTTGAAGCTTTAGCGGTAAATGCCGGCTCTGCTCTAACCCCCATAGGAAATCCTCAAAACCTATATTTATGGAACTTATGGGGAATTGGTTTTGGAAGTTTTATACTGAGAGTTTATCCTGTGAGCATTATACTCTTGGTAATTCTAATTATAATGGTATTTCTAATTTTTCCATCAAAGCACTTGGAGAAGATAAAAATAGGTGGAGTTAAAAGAGTTGATAAAAATTTGGTTGCAATTTCAATATTTCTACTAGGAGCCATGATAGTTTTTATGGATATGAACCTTGAATTCTACGCTATCCCAATAATATTTGGTATATATCTTGCTTACAGAAGAAGGGTATATCTTCATGTTGATTGGATTTTAATACTAATATTCCTGCTATTCTTTATAGATTTTAATGCCATAGGGAATATCCCAATGATAAGAGAGTATTTTCTAAATCAATCTCTAAGTGGCGTTAAATTATTTACATACTCTGCAATTTTCTCCCAATTTATGAGTAATGTGCCAGCTGCCATATTTTTAAGCAACTTTACCAACGATATAAAATCATTGGTTTATGGAGTTAGTGTTGGGGGAAATGGGATAATAATCGCTTCTCTAGCAAATCTCATCGCATTGAGATTTGTTAAAGATAGAAAATGGTCAATAGAGTTCCATAAATATTCAGTCACATATTTTCTCATAACTTTTGCTATAGTATTCTTCCTCTTGTACATTTAAATATTATGCAGATTACATCCTATTTCACAAAATTGGGGAATTTTAAAATCAAGGTATTAAGCCATTCTCCTCTTTTTCCAATATATCCAAACTATCCAAATTGCAATTGGAAGAATAATAAAGGACATCATGTCGCCAGTGTCTCCTGCAAATGCAAGCACATCTGCAAAATTTTTTATGCCGCCTACATAAACCAACAATGGGGGGATGGTTGTGATACTCCATGCTAAAATTTTCTTCATTTTTAGGAATTCAACTGTATTACTCTGCTGCGCTAATCCAATTCCTATGAAGCTTGTGGTAATAGCTATGAAAGGTATTATGTTTCCTATTAAATAACCTGCATAACCGTACATTTCACTCAGTCCTTGAGTGGCAATCTGTGGAGTTTTTGCTCCAAATGCAAATAGAAAAACAGCCGTAAAAAGTGCGTATATAATTGTAGGTATAAGAAATGCTAAAATTACAACCCTCTTTGTTTTCTGATAATCTCCAATTGCCTTGTAAACATCTGGTATGACTGTGTGACATCCAAGTGCAAAAATAGCAATGCCCACCATGGATGCTATCCCTGCAAAATTCATATAAAGTCCATTTGAGAGTTTTGCATATGGCACAAGCATTCCCATTACAACGATGAACAGCGTGAGCATAATATAATACATCAAAAGCTCTGCCTTACCACTAGCTTGCAGGCCACGGTATATTATAAATGCTGCAAAGAGCCAGAATATCAAAGCACCTAAATTTTCATTAATGCCAAAAAGCTGTGAAAACACATTGCCCATACCTGCAACATACGCAAGCAATGCGCCAAAACTCATAATTGTAATGCTTAAGTACATTGTCCAACCGCCAGCTTTTCCTAAAATTCTCTCTGTGATAGTGCTCATTTGAGCTCCGCCCATGCTTGCAGATAATTTCAGAACAATCATCGCGGTGAATAGTAATAGAAGCATTATACCAAATAGAATTATAGTGGCTGGAACTAATCCCACTTTAGCAGCTGCATAGGGTAATCCGAGAACACCGGCACCTATCTGCGTACCTACCAAAACTGCAAGTCCCTCTTTGGGAGTAATTTTCTCCTTCTCTAATCTAAAATAGGTTCTCTTCAAAACTACCCTTCTTTTTGTTTTTTTCAAATGAATAAAGAGCATATATCTTCTTTTTCTGCGCTTTCTTAATCTTTTTAAATGCGCATAGTACTCTGCGTTTCTACCCGAAGTGACCATTTTTATCTCTCTTATTCTTTGGGTATCACTATTGCAGTTGTTGTATCTATCACACCTTCAACTTCGTATATCTTTGGAAGTATAACCCTAGTAAGCTCTCTAAGGTTTGATGCTTCTACTCGTAGTATTGCATCGTATGGCCCTGTAACTGCATTTGCCTCTTTTACAGTTTTTACTTTCTTTTTTATCTCTTTAAGGGCGTTTTCTACTTTGTCTATTTCCACAGTAAGGAGCACATAAGCTTCTATACTCTCGTTCATAGCACCTAGCATGGAGCATAGGTATATAACACTTAGCAAAAAATTCTATTGAAATTTACCTTGAAAACCAAGATTTTTTCGTCTCCACATCCAACTCCTTGGCAAGTTGCTTTACAAGCTCTTTTGCCTTTTTGCTCAATTTCTTAGGTACTTCTATTCTAACATGCAAAATGAGATTACCACGCTTCCCTCCACCGAAGGGGGGCAAACCCATACCCTTGACTATCAAGGTAGAACCTCCCTGGGTACCAGGAGAAATTTTTATCTTTTGTGCATTGTCTAAAAAATCAATATTTACTTCTCCTCCTAAAACAGCTATGGGATAGGGCACACTTATGTTTTTATGAATATCTAAACCATCTATCCAAACCCCTTCTGGCATGTTGATATGGACATAAACATATAAATCTCCCGAAACTCCTGCCCCTTCAGGAACTTCTCCCTTTCCACGAATACGGAGGGCATCATCTTCTCTAACTCCGGGAGGAATATGCACTTTGTATGTTTTCTCACCCCAGACCCTACCAGTGCCTTTGCATTCTGGGCATGGCTTTTCTATAATTTTCCCTGTGCCATGGCAAACATCACATGTGGTAACAGTTACAAATTGAATGGGGCCCATTCTTTTGACAACTTTCTTCTGTCCTGTGCCCCCGCATGCTGGACATGTCTTTACAGATGAGCCGGGAGCGGCCCCTGTGCCATGGCATACTGGACAAGTTATATATGTCTTGACCTTCACTTCCTTATCTACACCTGTAATAACATCCTTCAAATCCACATTAACACGAACCGCAATATCTCTTCCCCTATTCTGCCTTGGCGCCGAGGAAAATCCGAAGAAATCTCGGAAGAAATCACCGAAACCGCCGAATATGTCGTTTAAATCTGAGAAATGAGTGAAATCGTTCCAAGTGAATCCCCCTTCGTTGAACACCCTTCCCTTCAATCCTTCTTCCCCGTATTTATCGTATATTTCCCTCTTTTTATCGTCCATGAGAACCTCGTAAGCTTCGCTGATCTCCTTGAACTTCTCCTCCGCTTCCTCCCGATTCTCTGGATTAAGATCAGGATGGTACTTCTTCGCCAATCTCCTGTACGCTCTCTTTATCTCCTCCTTCGTGGCGTCTCGTGATACTCCTAAGATTTCGTAATAGTCCTTACCCATACCGCTTCACTTTTCTAACTCGTGCTTGAAATACTCATATAGGGCATCGTACAGGGGAAATTCCTTCTCTAATGTTTCGTAATCGTCCTTCGCCGCCAAGCGATAGCCCTTCGCCAAAATCTTCAGTGCAATCGCAAGGGGCGATGGCTCTTCAACATGAGTGTCAGCTTCGTGCACTATCTTCTGTATCTCTTTAACCGCCGGATCCTCAATGTTGTATTTCTCAACGAAGGCATCGAAGGAGCAGTTGCCGTTGTGATGCCCCAGCTCAACGCCCTTCATGTCGAAGGGTATTCCCTCTTTTATGCTCTTAGGGTCAGTATCCCTCGGAACAAAGATGAATTCCGCTTCTGGATCTATGAACCTCTTGATCAGCCATGGACAGGCTACACGGTCCACATGCACATACTCTCTTGTTACCCATTTCATTTTTATCGCCGAGTTCGTTAGGTAGGCATCACATATATAGTTTCACTTCTCTTCGTAGCTTGCATCGTGAACTCTTTTATTTTCTTCTCTCTCCTGTCCTTGTGGCCCTTGTTGAGCTTGCTGCGCCTGTTGCGCCTGCTGGTACATGGCCGTGCCTATCTTCTCTATCTTCTTTGAAAGCACTTCCAACTCTTCTTTTATCTTGTCCCCTTTTCCTTCTTCCAGTATCTTCTTCGCATTCTTTATCTCCTCTTCTATCTCCGATTTCACATCCGCAGGTATCTTATCCCCGTATTCCTCCAGAGATCTCTCGGATGCGTAAACGAGTTGCTCCAATTTGTTGCGGTTCTCTATTTCCTCTTTTCTCTTCCTGTCCTCTTCCGCGTACTTCTCCGCCTCTTTCTTCATCTTCTCTATTTCCTCTTTGGATAGCTTGGTGCTCGCAGAAATCGTTATCCCCGTCTGCTTTCCGGTACCCAAATCCTTCGCGCTCACATGCAGAATGCCGTTGGCGTCGATGTCGAACGTGACCTCTATCTGTGGCACACCGCGAGGAGCAGGAGGTATACCCGTAAGGTTGAACATTCCCAAAGAGACGTTGTCTTTTGCCATTGGCCTCTCGCCCTGAACCACATGAATGGTCACGGTTGTTTGATTGTCCGCAGCGGTGGTGAACACCTTTGATTTTCGAACGGGGATAGTGGTGTTCGCGGGAATCAACGGCTCAACTAATCCGCCTAAAACTTCAACTCCTAAGGTTAAGGGTGTAACATCCAATAGAACGATATCCTTAACCTCTCCCGCCAGAACAGCGCCTTGGATCGCCGCTCCGGTTGCCACGCATTCCATTGGGTCTATGCCTCGCTCAATTTTCTTGCCCATGTATTCTTCCACGAATTTTTGGACGATGGGCATTCTTGTTGGCCCGCCCACTAAAATAATCTTGTCGATATCCTCCTTTGTGAGATTGGCGTTCTTCAAAGCGGTATCAATACTTTTAGCGGAGCGCTCCACTATCGGCCTAACAAGCTCCTCGAGCTTTGCCCTCGTGAGGGTCATGTTGAGATGCTTCGGCTCCCCGTTCACGATTGTTATGTACGGGAGATTTATGTCCGTCTGCAAAACGGTGGAAAGCTCTATTTTCGCCTTCTCGGCCGCTTCTTTCAAGCGGATGAACGCATTCTTATCTTCTCTCAAATCCACCCCGTGCTCCTTCTTGAACTCTTCGGCAATGTAATCAATTATTGCGTTGTCCATATCAGTACCGCCTAATTGGGTATCTCCCGCCGTGGAAATCACTTCAAAAACTCCGCTTCCGTACTCCATTATCGTCACATCAAGAGTTCCTCCTCCGAAGTCGTAAACCATGATTTTGAGTTCTTCATCGCTCTTATCTATTCCGTAAGCGAGCGCTGCGGCGGTGGGCTCGTTTATGATTCGAACAACCTCCAATCCCGCGATTTCCCCCGCATCTTTCGTGGCTTGCCTCTGATTGTCGTTGAAATAAGCAGGCACGGTTATAACCGCCTTCTTGATTTCCTCGCCCAAATACGCTTCAGCGTCCCTCTTTATCTTCTGCAATAAGAATGCGGAAAGCTGCTGCGGGGTGAACTCCTTACCGCGAATCTTGTATTTGTAATCGGTTCCCATCTTTCTTTTGAATGCGTAAACGGTACCTTCCGGATTCGTAAGCGCCTGTCTTCTCGCGGGCTCTCCCACCAAAAGCTCTCCATCTTTGGTAATTGCCACATAAGATGGAAATGCCTTGCCATACAGTGTATTACCTTCTGCACTAGGAATAATTTTAACATTCCCGTTAATGTATACAGCCGCGGCCGAGTTGCTCGTTCCCAAATCTATACCTATTATTTTCTCACTCATCTTCTTTCACCTCCTTTTTAGAAACCAAAACTTTAGAGTGCCTCAATACCATATCTCCTAACATGTAGCCCTTCTGATATTCCTCAACGACCACATCATCCTCCTCGCCATCCACCACGCCAATTGCTTCGTGGAGCATGGGGTCAAATTTCTCACCCTTCGCCTTTATTTCTCTCAGCCCAAATTTCTCCATCACTTTCTCCATCTGCTTTAGAATTAACTCAATTCCCTCTTTCTTATCTTCTGGCAGGGAATCAACAGCCTTGCGAAGAGATTCGTAGGGCTCCAAGAACTCCTTTATTATTTCGCCCCTGCATCTTTCAAGCTCCATTTCCTTTTCTCTTTCCATCATCTTACGAAAGTTGTCCATCTCCGCGAGCTTGCGCAAATATTTGTCCTTGTACTCGTCCCTTTCTTTTTTTATCTCTTCTATATCTTCGCACATTATAGGATGGAGATTGGAAAATTCTATTTAAGAGTTCGCAGAATTTACAACGAAAGATAAATAAGGATGGGAGCCATGGCTCATTGAGGTGAGAAAAATGCCATTTCATTTAGATTTGGAGAATGTTAGATACGGTAGTGAGCTCGTTAAAAGAGGATTCGCCAAGATGCAAAAGGGCGGTGTGATAATGGATGTTACCAATGCAGAGCAGGCAGGTGTAGCTGAGGATGCTGGTGCTGTAGCAGTTATGGCTCTAGAGCGTGTGCCTGCAGATATTCGTGCAGCAGGAGGCGTTGCTAGGATGGCGGATCCAAATAAGATTCAAGAGATTATGGATGCTGTTAGCATACCCGTTATGGCAAAGGTGCGCATTGGTCACATTGAAGAGGCGCGTGCATTGGAGGCATTGGGGGTAGATATGATTGATGAGAGCGAAGTGCTAACTCCAGCAGACCCATTCTACCATATTGATAAGAGAGAATTTACCATTCCCTTCGTTTGCGGTGCGAGGAACTTAGGCGAGGCTGTGCGCCGCATTTGGGAAGGTGCTGCAATGATAAGAACAAAGGGAGAGGCAGGCACAGGCAATGTCATAGAGGCTGTTCGCCACATGCGCCTTGTAAATCGCGGAATTGAGGAGCTCAAGTATAAGAATGATGCCGAGGTATACAAAATTGCAAGAAAATATGCAGAATCATACGAGAAGCTATTAAGGCAAGTTAAAGAATTCAATGGTATGGAAACGGAGATAGACCCCCATGAGCCCGTATTTGGAAAGTATACGATAAATGACATCGTTGAAGGGCTTTACAAAGAATTAATGGAGATTAAGAAGCTCCAGCGCTTGCCCGTTGTTAACTTTGCAGCTGGAGGCATAGCAACTCCTGCAGATGCTGCATTGATGATGAACCTTGGTGCAGATGGTGTGTTTGTGGGAAGTGGAATATTCAAGAGTCCAAATCCCGAAGAGATGGCAAAGGCGATTGTGGAGGCAGTTATGCACTACGATGAGCCAGAGGTCATAGCAGAGGTCTCCAAGGGATTGAAGGGGATGTACGGGCAGGAAATCTCGCAGCTCAACGAGAAGCTTCAGGAGAGAGGATGGTAATTGAGAACATAATACAGCAAGACATACTGAGCATAAACAAGGAGATAATAAAAAAGAGAGTATCTTTGCAGAAACTCCTTGAAGAGCCAGTGATTGAGGAGAGAGGAAAGAAGATAAGAATAAGGGAAGAGTGCCTTGAGAGAATTGCAGAGCATTGCAACTTGCCCCAATCTCAAATTTTCTTACCCATAACTTTTTTCATACCTGCTGGCTCATACGAGGGCTATATTCTTTCTTCTGTAGATGCTGAAGTTCTTGCCTCTATAGGTTATAGCGCATCTCTAAGGGAAGATAAATACTGGCTCGCTAAGCATAAGATAAGAAAGCTTGTAAGTTCTTGTCCAGGAGTGTTTCAAAGTATAATAGTGCCGTAGCACTCTCAATATATTCCCATCAGGAAGTGTTTAGATTGTTCAGAGTTCTTTATGCTCCAAGCCACCTCTAAATATATGTCTTGGATTTAACACTAGAAATCTAAGAAAACTTATTCACTTCACTTTTTAATAAATTAATTTGATGTGGTTTTATTTTCCATAAGCTTAGCAGGTATGTTAAGCAAAGCTATTCCTATAAACAATATTCCGATTGGGTATAAAATTACTGCAATTATATTTGAGACAAAGACTCCATTTGAACCTGCGAGTAGGTGAGAGATCAAAGCTACGCCTATAAATGATGGAATCAATAAAGCTAATATAAGGAGAGTGATAGTTATGTTTTTGTAATTTCTGCCTACCTTTACTCTCTTTCCAATGTCCCAAAGCATTAGAAAAAATCCAAGTAGAATTAGGGTGGATGCAATTGTGTGAGATATAAATTCGTAAATAGATAAATCAATTATAGATTTAGGAGAAGGATGCGCAAAAATTGTTATTGTCCTTCCAACTATATAGCTTACAATTTGCAGTATAATACCTATAGCTATGAGCACTATTCCTGCTATTTGCAAACTGCTTTTCTGCATAATGAGGCACATGAAAAATATATATTTAAAATTTTTTTAAATATCAAAGCATCATCGTGCCTTAATCTTTTTATCCTAATTTTCTTTATTACATTTATGCTTGGAGAATTTAGGAGAAGGTTAGAGGAGTATGAGGGCTCCCTTATAATAGGTGTTGCCGGGGACTCTGGGAGTGGGAAAAGCACATTTACAAAGAGCATTATAAATTTATTGGGCGAGGATTTGGTTTCATCATTCTCCCTAGATGATTATCACACAGAGGATAGAGAGACAAGGAAGAAAACTGGGCATGTGCCCTTGGACCCAAAGATAAATAATTTAAAATTAGCTGCAGAGCATCTTAGCGCATTGCAAAAGGGTAAAGCCATAATTAAGCCCGTTTATAATCACAAAACTGGAAAATTTGACCCTCCAGAAGTTTTTGAGCCAAAGAAGATTGTCATTGTGGAAGGTTTGCACACTTTATACGATGAGCTCCGCAATTATCTAGATTTGAAAATTTATGTTGACCCTTCTAAAGAGATAAAATGGTTATGGAAAATAAAGAGGGATGTTGAAGAAAGAGGCTACAAAAAGGAGGATGTGATAAAGGAGATAAGGGCTAGAGAGCCATTTTACAAGAGATACATAGATTTTCAAAAGATTTACGCAGATATCGTAATAAAAATTGATGTTTCAAAATTCTCCGAGGAGAATTCCTATTTTGTAGAGACGATACTAAAGGCCCTTGATTTTCCATTGAGCGGTATTGAGATGCCTCTAAGCTTATCCTCATTAATTAATACTTCACAAAAACCGATGATGATCTCGTACAAAGATGATTTTTACTATATGAAGAGAGTATCTCGTATAGCATTTGATGGATTAATCCCCCACGAAGCCATAGATTCTTTAGAGAGGAGAATAATGGAATACACAGGATTTGAAAATTATATACTTGATAGAAGCAAGTATGTGAATGGCACGCAGATTGCTCAGCTCTTAGTGGCTTGGTACTTTGTTGAGATGATGAACAACATATTTCGTGAGATAGAAAACGCAAGAGAAAAAAATATATATTAAAAGTGTAATCGTAAGCCGAGATGGAGAAGGAGAAATTACTGCGGGATATTCGCGAATTACTATTTAGGGAGAATTTTGAGATAGGAGAGCCCATACTCAAGAGTATAAGTTTTGATATGATTGCCCGCAGAGATGATTTAATTCTAATTCTGAAAGCTCTAGTTAATATAGATGCTTTAAGAGCTGAGGTGGCTAGAGAGTTAAAAATATTGGGGAAGGAGCTAAAGGCAGCACCCATAATAATAGGAAAAAGAAATGCTATGGGAGAGATAATGGATGATGTTGTATATTCCCGCCATGGCTTGCCAATACTATCTTTCAACACATTCAAGAATTTCATAGTTAATGGGGAATACCCCATGGTTTATGCCTCCCCCGGAGGATTGTATGTGAATATAAACGGATGGCTTCTAAAGAGAATTAGAGAGGCAAGGGGAATATCTTTAGGAGAATTGGCAAAGATAGCAGGTGTGTCAAGAAAGGCAATTCAATTATACGAGGAGGGAATGAATGCAACCATAGATAGCGCTCTCCGTCTAGAAGAGTATTTGGGTATACCCTTAATTGAACCAATAGACATATTGGATTTAAGGAAATTGAAAGAGGAAAGGTATGAAAATATTGGGAATGTGGATGACATATACCAAAAATTGATGAAAATCGGCTACGATGTATTTCTCACCATAAAATGCCCCTTTGAAGCTTTGAGCAAAGATGAGAGGGATGTATTCCTAACAAGCATAGGCAACAATGAGAGAAAATTGAAGGCAAAGGCAATGAATCTGCGCATATTCACAGAGCTCTTGGAGAAAAATGCGTTCATAGTGGTGAACAAGGCAAAGTATGAGGAGATTGACGGAATACCTTTAATTGAGAGAAGCGAACTTATGGAGATTGAGAGCAAGGAGGAGGTTCGCAAGATAGTCAGGGAAAGGAGTGCCATATGAAGAGAGTTTTTCAATTCAACATCGGAGGAAAAGAGGTTCTGTTTTTTGGGACAATCAAGGGACTTGTTAGTGAAAGGGAGAAGCTTAAAGAATTGTTTAAAAATTTCAAAGCACAGGTTATGCTTCTTGGCATCTCGCCCGAAGAGTTTTCTGGATTGGAAAAATATTTAAAAGAGCCATTTGAGATTGACCCCGATGATTATGAGGTTATTTATGCTTTAAAGCTTGAGAAATATGGAGAAGTTGGCTTGCCTGTGCCTACATATCTTGAAGCATTTGCAATAGCCAAAAAGGATGGAGTTAAGCTTATACCCATTGATATGCCAGACAAAGAATATTCTGATTTATTTGTAAATACCATTGATTTCTTCCACATAATGCGCTTTAATTTCCGTAAGAGAAAGGTATGGAGGAAGAATTTTGAGGCAGATACTCCAGAAGAATTCGTAATGCTCTGGGATAAGGAGGTAAACAAAATCCCGCAGTATAGGAAAATTGAAAATGAAAGGGAAAAATACATGGGAAGAAAAATAAAAGAGCTGCTCAGGGAAAGAACTGAGGAAAGAATAATGGTGATTATAGAACTAGAGCGCCTCTATGGAGTGTTAGATAATTTAAATCTCTTGCAAACCACATAGATTTCCGGGCTCTCTCTATTTGATGCCTTTGGTTTATGCACCTTCACCATCTCAAATCTCTCTCTGCATTTTTTGAGATATGAATTGAGCATATCTCCTTGGAAGATCTTAACCACGAAATTTCCTCTATCTCTTAAAACATTTTCTGCTATGAACAAAGCTCTCTCTGCAAGGTCTATTGAGCGTGCGTGGTCCCAAGAGCTTATACCCGAGATTTTAGGAGACATGTCAGAGAGCACAACATCCAGAGTTTCTGCCTTTTCTTTTATTTTTTTCAGCGTTTCATCGCTGTAAACATCTCCCTTTATGTACTCTACACCTCTCAACTTGACTGGCTTTATATCCACAGCAATTACTCTTCCCTCTCTACCCACAATTTTTAACGCAACTTGGCTCCAGCCACCGGGAGCTGCTCCCAAATCCAAAACAGTATAACCTCTACGAATAAGATAAAATCTATCATTTATCTGCAATAATTTGAAGGAGGCACGGCTCTTATAGCCGCGTTTTTTTGCCTCCCAGTAGTAATAGTCACGATTTTTCAACTCTCTTCCTCTACAATCTTTTTGTATTCTTCAGCACTTAGCAATTCATCAAGCTCGCTTGGCTCGGCAATTTCCATCTCAACTAGCCAGTTCTTGTAGGGGTCTTGATTGAGAAGCTCTGGAGAATTGACAACTTCCTCATTTACCGCCACAACCTTTCCAGATATTGGAGCGTATATATCGCTTGCGGCCTTCACAGATTCCACAACTCCAAGATTGTCTCCCTTGGCTATTTCATCGCCTACATTAGGAAGCTCTACATAAACTATGTCGTGGAGCTGCTCTTGCGCATGATATGTTATTCCCACCTTAGCCTTGTTACCTTCAACCTTTACCCACTCGTGGGTTTTTGTGTATTTCAAATCTTCAGGTATCATATTGCTCACCAAGGGGTTAAATGCACCAAGGGTAAAAAATCTTGCGTTTTATACTCTCATTTAGCAAAGATTCATCAGAATTTTACTACCTCTATGATTATCTTCTGTTATTTTTCATCTTTTTAAGCAGTAAAAAGATTGCTACACTTCCTACAATTCCGACGGCTATAGCAATATAACCCCAAGGCATAATTTCTTCCTCGGGGATGCAAACCTTCACAATATCGCTCTTTTCACTCTCACCAATATTATTCACAGCTGTTACATAATACTCGTATTTTCCGCCTTTTTCAACCGTATCCACATGGGTAGTATTCTTTATCTCTGCAATCCCCACAAAATCTTTTCCGTCTTGACTTCTGTATATTCTGTAAGAGGTTATGTTGAGTCCACCGTTATCAACAGGGCCTTTCCAAGATAGGTAAATTTTTCCTTCCTTTATAATTGCTGATAAATTGATAGGTGATAGAGGAGGTGAATATCCATCGCTTAAATGCACATCGGAGATATTCGTAGATATTGCTTTCAAAGATATCTCCCTAACTTTAAGCATTTGTAACCCTGAAGAATAACTACCTTCCCTCATACTCACACTCATACCCGAATTTTCAAGATTTATCTCCCTTATCTCCATAGAAGAGTTCCTCGGGAATCCTATACCTCCATACTTATTCACATTGAAAACTGCAGGTACGCGCCAAGGACCAAACTCAGGAAGGAAATCCTTGCCGTTGGCAGCAAAATAATATCCGTTATTCGCCTTGGATATTGCTACCCCATAAAAACTCTCTCCTAAATAATAGAGACGCTGCCATTGTATCTCACCTTTCCCATCTATCTTGAATAAAAGAAGACACGAAACATTGTGCACATATGTGACATTGCCTAAAGAAGCTCTTTCTTCACACACAGAAGAGCCAAGAATAACCGCAGCATCATTTATCACAGCCACATCACCTACTTGTTCCTCTTCAGATGTCCCATATCTTCTGGATTCTACAACCCTTCCATCCCCATTTAATTTCAAAAAAAGGATATCACCCTTATTTTCTGGAATTGTTGCAAATACCCAGATTTGATCCTGCATAGATTTAAGGATGATTTTTGTATCGCTAATTATATCCACATATTTAGCCTAGTGAGGAATAATGAAGTTCCATATCCATTCCTTATCTCTCCTGCCACAACAATACCATTTTGAATAGGCAGGGTGCTTTTGAAGGATGTACTCCCACCCATAGAATAATATTTGCTCCATAGTAAATTGCCCTGAGCATCTATGCTAAAAAGCCATCCAGTATTGCTCTTATTTCCCAATAAACCTCCTCCAATATAATCGCCATTGTCCAATCTCGTAATGAAATTCAAACTGGCATCTTCTTTGCTATAATAACCCTTTCCCCACACTTGATTTCCGTTCTCATCAAATTTTATAATGCACACTCCAACATTTTCTGTTTCATTTTTTATCATGTTTCCCGCCGCAATGTAATACCCTTTGAAGATAGGAAGCACTGCGCTAAAGGAATAGGAATAATTCTCCTCACCATAGTAAATTTTAGACCATAACAGATCTCCATTATAATCAATTCTCATTATGAAGGGATTCATAGGCGCATCAAAAATAGATAGCTCATTACCTAGAAGCGTTATGCTATTATTTCCCACAGTCATTCCTACCGATTGCCCGTAAATTTTATACCACCGCGCCCATACAGGAGCCACCGATGCTTTTTCCTCATAAAAATTTAATGAAAATTCATTCTCAGAATTTTGGGTAAAAATAAACAATCCTTGCAATAGCGGAGTAAGGATTATGACAATAGCAATTGCAGTTAGAATAGGTACTAAAGATATCTTTCTAACTTTCAATTTCCACTACCCCCATAATCACACCCATATCGAGTAGTATAAGCCAATACTAATGATTGTTACATTAATTAGCGTATGTAAATATAAAGTTTTTCTGAAACCTATTTTATATAAAAAATATCCAAAATATTGCAACTCTGGAATAATCATAGTTAGACCTGTTAGATATCCCAGTAAAGCATAATACGAAATCGCTCCAACCGACATCATATATCCCGTAAGTGAGGATATTATGCATCCAACAGAGAGGAAAACTATAATGGTATAAAGAATGATTTTTACTTTGGCACTTTCAGTATTTTTTGTTATATATTTAAAAGCTAAATGAAGAATAGGCAGGCTTATTATCCATATACTAAAGACAAGAACCAAGTATTTACTAGTGATACCATATTGCGATCCTTTCATTATGTATGCAGATACAACTATAAAAAAAGAGACAAAAAGGGTTAAAGATAGATATATAATTTCTTTAGTATTTTTAGAGATATACCTCATCTGGATACACTCCTTTATACTCTATTTGTGGATAACTCCTACCATCTCCATAAATAGCACCACCCCATGCACTTTTGTAGTTATGGGTGGCAGCAAAATATCCCTTATCAAAACTCGCTTGAATCGAATTGGGATTAGATATATCTCCCAATGAAAGAACAAAACCTGGGTAATGGTGGTCCTCATATATTGTCCATTCGTCTAAGAAAATAAGTTTTCTTCCCTCATAAATAAACGCAAAATGTAAATAGCCACCAATTTCCGTGTATGATTACTCATTACTCTTTGCTGAACTTATTAGTATCCTGTTTTCGCCAGAAAGATATGACATCATAGTTCCACTATAACACGCCTGATTTACCACTATCATAATCGCATACTTTCTGTTACTACCTGTTCCAAATTTATCATTTAAATAAGTTCCCAAATCACTATAATCAACGTCTCTACCTTGGTGGTCCGGATGTTGTTGTGCTTCACTATTTGAAATGTCGTTTCTTATTAAGAAACTACCTGATCCCCCATGGGCTATAATAACTATCATTAAAGAGTCACGCACTCTTATCTTATTGCCTATGTCATCTAGTGCATCTTTTATATCATAATGCGTTGGTGAATTCCACATTGCCTCTCCATCAACCCTACTGTCTGTGGAAGGATTTTGCCCCCTCCACCCCCAGCTGCCATCATATTTGGAATACCACAGTGAGGATAACAGATAAACATTGGATTCTTTGTATTTGTAATCATTAACCAGTTTATTATACATCTCCAACCCATCATTCCAAAATGCATGAAGATAGGTATTGTAATCTACTTCATATGGGTCCATATAACCACCTCCAACAATTATTACTGCATATCTCTCATTATACACCATCGGATCCTGCCAGCCACCATTGGGTGTTCCATAATTGACTTCGTAGTAATCGCTCATTCTATCCTCATCGGAGTCCCATGTATAGACGTAAGTTCCATAGTAATCTATCTCCTGTTCATCAGTTAACCCATCATTATCAGTATCCGTATCCTCAGGATTTGTTCCATGGGCATATTCTACACCATCATCCACACCATCGTTATCCGTATCCCTGTAATGAGGATCTGAAAATACCTTGATATGGTGCCATGTTGTGCCCGATGTACAGAGCCATATATACCATCCAGATTCCTCCAGAGAATCGCTCAATCCATCTCCATCTGAATCATCGCTGCCTCCTCCACCACCGCTATCTGGTATGGGATATGAAGGTTCTGCCAGTGTAGAAACCTGCGAGGTTGATTCTATGCTCATACTAAGATCATCACCGTTATTCATCATGCTCAACACTGGCAAGTTTTTCTTGCTCTTTTCCCAGTTCAGACCAAAGGCCTTTCTCCCGTTTTCATAGCCTATCACAATATCCTGCCCATCCTCAAATCTAATATCTCTATTAACTGTGCCATTATAGAGTATGATTCTTCCATGCCCATGCTGATATGGCGGTCTTGTCCAGCCAGTTCCGTTATCTATTACTTCAAAATGCCTTATTTTTATTCCCTCATATTTCCATATTACCCTATACTCTGTTCTTTTACTAAACCACAGTTGCATTGAGGGATATAGAGGAGCGTATCTTCTAAATTTATCCTTCTGATAATACTGCAAAAATCCATGCACACTTATATTCTTTCCTTCATAAACCATTCCTATTGCAACACTGTGCCATCCATTATGCTCATTCTCGTTTATGATTCTCTCTCCAAAATTTATAGCTCTCCATTTACCACTCTCATTTATCTCCACAAGGGGATAGAACCTCTCAACAAGCACGGCATTGCTCTTTGAATTCAGAATCCTCGCATAATCTTTATCTATTTCTATCTTCACTCTTCCATTGTCAAACACATACCCAGAAAAACTTCCCCTTAAATCTCTTTGAGCATTGCTACCCATTGCCCCCCCCCCACACTGCTCAGCAGGAGGAGCAGAACCAGTCCACCTATAACAACTTTCCAATACATTCTCCAAACCCTCCAGAATTTCATAGGAGTCTTATTACTTAAATGTTTCTCTATACATCTCAATTCAGATAATGTTTTTAACCTCCAATGCGATTAGCAAATATGCGCACATTCATAGCCATTGAGATTCCATTCTTTAAAGAGATAGAGGAGTTGCAAAAAAGCATAGAGGGAAGGGTAAAATTGGTTGAAGGGGAGAATATGCACATAACCCTAAAATTTTTGGGAGAAATTGAAGAAAAATTGGTAGATGAAATAAAAAGAATTGTGGAAGATTGCAAGGTGGAGAAGTTCAAAATCTCCCTGCAAGGCATTGGTTTTTTCCCAAATGAGAGATACATAAGGGTAATTTGGGTGGGTGTTGATGGATACGAGCCCATAGTTAGAATGGCAAAATGCATAGATAAGAAATTATCCAAGCTTGGATTTGAGAGGGAGAAAAGCTATGTGCCACATCTCACGGTGGCTAGGGCAAAGGGAAGAATAACTATAAGGAATTACGATAAATTCAAAAATTTGAAATTTGGGGAGATAGAAGTAAGCGAGATAAAAATAAAAAAGAGCACATTGACTCCCACGGGTCCAATTTATGAGGATATAGCTACAATTCAACTGTAGTATAATTTCTCGCCTTCGTCCTCTTCTTCCTCTTCTTCGGCGAGTTCTATTACATCCACGGCTGCTATTGAGCCCATAGGTATGAGGCGTATTTTACCTTTCAATTCTCCATGCTCCTCTCCAAGCTCTATGCTTAGAGAAGTATCTTCTCCTAAAGCCACGAAACCTTTGAAAATTCCCGTTGTTTTCATTATTGAGTCATGGGATGTTATTGAGTATACCACACATTTTGAGCCAATTGTTAATTTATTCAACATTCTCACCTCCTGCCAGCTGGGAAATATGCTCAACCATCCTCCTGTAATTCTCCATCGCTAATTTAACATTTGCCTCTACAAATACCCATGCCCTCTCTAAATTTCCATATTTTAAGCGGTACAATTTATTCATACCCTCTTGCCTTTCATCAAGAAGGTCCATTGATTTTAGTTTATTCAAATGCCTGTAAAGCGTGGTTCTAGTGGTATTGAGATATGCGAGAAGCTCTTCAACGCTCCACTCCCTATCAGCTCTGAGAAGGAAGCATTCTTTGAACAATCTATAGGGCACACTCTTTATTGCCCTTCCAAAATCCCTCTGTGGGTCAACTCTGGGCATATAGCCAATTGAGCTCAGAAAATTCAAAAGCACAGAATCAATATTGTTATCGTGTAGCATTGGGTCTACAATTCTTATGTTCATCTCAAACATAGATATTGTAATACAATTGCCTTTATTTAATTTTCCCATCCCAAAATTTAAGATACATAGGCGCATACCTTCTCTATGCTTCTTGAAAAATTGGTTAGGGCATTTGGAGTACCAGGCTATGAGGAAGAAATAAGAGAAATAGTAAAAGAGCATATGCAAAAGTATCTGGATGAGGTTCAAATTGACACCCTTGGAAATGTCATAGGTGTGAAAAAAGGAGGAGAGAGAAAAGTGCTTTTGGCAGCGCACATGGACCAGATTGGATTTATGGTAAGAGGTATAACCGATGATGGATACCTTGTAATTTCGCCAATGGGTGGAGTTAATCCAATAACCCTGCGCTCCAGGGTTGTGAGAATAAAGGGAAAAGATGGGTTTGTTTATGGCGTAATAGGCGAGAAGCCACCCCATATAGAGAAGAAGGCAGAGAAAAAGGAGATAAAAGATTTGAGGGTGGATATAGGAGTAGAAAATAAGGAAGAAGCAGAAAATTTGGTAAGCATAGGAGATGTTGGCTCTTTCTTGCCCAATTATTACGAAATAGGGAATAGGATTGTGGCAAATGCATTAGACGATAGGTCTGGAATTTACACAATTTTGAAAGTGATGGAAGATTTGGAAAGTGAGGCAACGATTTATTTTGTGGCTACTGTGCAAGAAGAAGTTGGATTAAGAGGTGCTAAGGTCTCTGGATTTAGAGTGGAACCAGATATAGGAATTGCAATTGATGTTACCCATGCGAGGATGCCTGGAATGGGGAAGGAAGAGATGCCCATAGAGCTTGGCAAGGGGCCCACAATAGGAGTCGGGCCAACGGCTCATCCCAAGCTAGTTAAGCATTTTATAAATAGTGCAAATGGAGTGCCATATCAAATTGAGCCAAATCCAAGCAGGAGTGGAACGGATGCCGATGTTATTCAATTATCCCGCGAGGGTGTTGCCACAATTGTCATCTCTATTCCTCTCCGCTATATGCACTCAAGTGTTGAGATAATTGATAAGAGGGATTTAGAAAATACAATAAAGTTAATAAGAAATGCATTGAAGGAAATAGACAAAGTTGAGCTAAACCTATGAGGGAAATGTTTATCATCATAATGCGAATAATCTTCCGTGGAGGCATCGGCACCAGCTAAAGTCATTTTGTTCGGTGAGCATGCAGTTGTTTATGGGGAGCCAGCTATAGCTGTGGCGATAAATTTGAGAACTTATGTGAGAATAAAAAAGAGTGATGAGTATAGAATTAACGGCTATCCAATGAGGAATAAATATCATTCTTACATAAAAAATGCAATAGAGCTATGCTGGGATGGAGAGCCATTGGACATACAAACAAAGAGCGAGGTACCTTCCGCATCAGGAATGGGTTCTTCCGCCTCAATAACCGTTGCAATTCTAACTGCAATTTTAGGTATGAGAGATGAAATAGATGAGGAGAGAATAGCAAAATTGGGATTTGAAGTTGAGTATAGAACGCAGGGAAGTGCGAGTCCAATTGATACGAGCACTGTTACCCATGGCAAGGGAATATTGGTGCATAAAGAAAAAAGAGGGAATTTTCTATGGAAAGTTGAGAGGGGAGGTTTGAGATGGTATATTCATCATATAGAAGTCCCTTCTTTGAAGCTCGTAGTAGGATTCTCTGGAATCAGGGGCTCTACAAAGGATATGGTTGATAAAGTACGCCGCTTCTACAATTGGAACTCTTTTGCAAGGGATGTTATAAGGGACATAGGAAAGGTAACTATGGAGGCAGTAAAGGCATTGGAGGATGAGGATTATGCAAGGATAGGAGAGCTTATGAATGAAGATAACAAGCTTCTAACAATATTGGGCGTGAATCATCCCATGCTGAAAAGAATGATAAACGCAGCTCTCAAACATTCATACGGGGCAAAATTGACAGGAGCTGGTGGCGGGGGCTCAATTGTAGCACTTACAGATGAGCAGGATGAAGTTGCAAAGGCAATAGAAGAAGTTGGAGGCAAAGCGTATAAGGTTGAGATAAGCAAAGATGGGTTTAAGATTGAAAATCATTTTTGAAAATCAGTATTGGATATCTGCTATGTTTAACAATTTATAAATTTCAGTGAAAAAATTTTTAATACCCTATATCCTTTTGATTTTTGAGAGAGGCCCTGAATGCCCGCAGGTGATAGCGATATCACCTCGGGCCTCTCTCGGGGAGAGCCCATATGGCTCTCCTCCACCCATCACCATGGGAGGTGATGCCAAGAGGTGATGTGAAATATGAAGAGGGTGATGAAGAGAGAACAGGGTGAAATCGGCATCGGTTCGCTCATAATTTTCATAGCAATGATCATTGTTTCTGCAGTAACAGCAGTGGTGCTTATTCAAATCTCATATCACCTACAGCAGCAAGCTGAGAATACAGGCAATATTGCCATCAAAGATGTATCCACAGGGTTCAAAATCATATCAATAGGGGGATATAGGTACAATGATGAATGGGGCACAACCCCCCCTTATCATGAGCAAATTGATTGGATTGACATAAAAGTATCATTGATTCCTGGAAGCCCCGCAGTTGATTTGAGAGATGTAATCATAGAGGTAAGCGATGGTCAAAATTCTTTGGACTTAGTGTTCAACTCATCTGTAAGCTTTAATGGTGGAGCGAATCCGCAGGGAGGCAAGGGGGTATTTGGAATGAGGGTTATAAGGGACCTAGCTCCTCAAACTCTAAACCAGTATGTCATAACTACAGGTGACATTGTTGCCCTATCCTTCAATGCCACAGCAAATGGCTTGGATTTATTGCCCCAGACATATTTGAGCATAAAGCTCATACCTAAGAATGGTGTGGCTACTTTTCAACAAATTACCACTCCCTCCGTGTATGTATCAAGGTATGTGGAGTTGATGTGATATGGGCCTAAGCACAACTGCTGCCTATGGAATACTATTTACGGCTTCAATTATGATGCTCGTGACTCTCTTAAATAGCCTCATCTATTCATATACTCTCACAAATCAGGGAATGGAGAATAGAAGCGAGATTTTACAGGGCTCCAAGAATGTGATAGAGATTGATAGGATAGTTTACAATTCGTCAAAAATTGAGATTTTGGGTTACAATAAGGGCCCATATACCTTGGATATGAACTCAACCACTTTGCTGGTAAATGGAAGTGTTGTAGCATTCACCTCCACAGCATATTGGTATACGGGAGAGTATGAAAAGATATTTGTAAATTCATCTTACTCCCTTGGAAGTTACCATTCAATTCAGTTTAAAATGGATGTAGGCGATGATGTTATTGCATCCGCTGAGAGAGATAAAATCTACATATTGAACTCCACAGGAGTAACTGCATATTCCTATGAGGGTAGCAAAGTTTGGTACAAAGAGATAGAAGAGCCATTGGATATTGCTTATGGAAAGTACATTTATGTATTAAATTCCACCGAAATCTTAGAGTACGATTATTCTGGAGATTACAAGGGCTCTTTTGCCGAGAATCTTAGCATAATAGCCATAGCAGCAAATGATACAAGGGTTTATGGAATCTCCAATACCACTCTTTACATATTTGATTCCTCAGGAAATTTGCTCAATCAAATTTCAATATCCCAAGGAAGGGATGTTGCCATAGGGAAATATGTATATGTGCTTGAAGGAAATGAAGTATACGCGTATACATCCTCTGGCACTTATGTTTATTCCTTTACCGATTGGAGAATTAATAATGCTACGAAGATAGCTGCATCGCAAAGTATGCAGGGCTCTTTCATATTCATCCTAAATAATCACAACGAAATATTGATTTACCAAGATAAAGAGTTTGTGCAAGATATAGAATTGGAAGAATTTGCTCATAACATTGATGTCTATGGAAAGATATACATTAGCTCCTCAGGCCTATATGCTATGGATATGGGGTATAGGGTGAAGATTGTTGATGAATTTGGAAATGAGTTCTATGGATACCTCTGAGGTGATAGCATGGGCCTAAGCACAAGTGCCACACACATAATATTCTTCATCGCCTCTGTGGTAATCGCTGCAAGCTTTGTAGGAGTAGCAGCCAATGCCATACTAAACATATCAAATGGCATACAAGACAGGGGGGATATGCTAGCAAATCAGCTATCAGGAAGCTTTGAAATAATCAATGACCCAAATCATATGAGCAACAATCCTCTAATTCTCTACCTCAAAAATACAGGAAAGATTCCTTTGAGCACGGCGCATATAACAATTCTAATAGACGGAATGAACGAGGATAATTACACGGTGAGTAATGACACTTGGATGCCCGGTGATACAATTACACTAACAGTCAATGTTGATCTCTCTTCGGGAGACCATGTTGTTAAGGTTGTACTTGAAAATGGATTATCGGATACATTCTACTTCAAGGTGTGAGCTATGTACAGGATAAAAATAGAGAGGGATGAGCTTCATTCGCGCCTAGGCGGAGGATTTCCCGAGGGCTCGTTGGTTTTGATTGAGGGAGAGAACGGTAGCGGCAAGAGCGCATTGACACAAAGATTTGCCTACGGATTTTTAATGAATGGACATACAGTTACCATTATATCCACAGAGTTAACCGTAAGGGATTTTATCAAGCAAATGTACTCTCTAAATTATCCAATTGCAAGTTTCCTTCTCCATAACCGCCTTGTATTCATTCCAGTGTATCCAATAATTGGAAATATGCGCAACAGAAAAGATTTCCTTGGGAGATTAATGTCTTCGCCCTCCCTATTCAAGACGGATATAATCATAATTGATACACTTTCCTCTTTAGTAAAGGCAAGCTTGAATGCCGAATCACGCTCAGTGCAATTGCTCTCATTCTTCAAAAGATTGATGGCTCTAGATAGGACAATAATATTGAATGTTGAAAAGGGGGTGATGAAAGAGGAGATTTTGGCTCCTTTTAGAGCAGCAGCCAATGTGTATATTGAAACTTCAATAAACAAAATAGGGGGGATGGTGAACAGAATCGCCTTTGTTAGAAGATACACAAATGCCCAAGGCAGGATAGAAAATACCATAGCATTTAGAGTTGAGGCAGGCACGGGAATAATTTTGGAGATTATGGCCGTCTCATGAGGGGGTGGTAAAAATGGCCATGGGGATGAAGGTTGACCTAGCAATAAAGAGAAATCCTCATTTAGGAAGGTACATAGAAAAAGTTAAAAGGGAATTGAACGAGACACCCGAATTCTATGAGCAATTATCAAGGGATATGAAAGACCTTGACTGGGTCAACCTGATATACCCTGTGGGAGACCCCATATTCATCCACATTTACGGGAGGAGAGGAGACAGGAAATATCGTGTTATACAGCCAGAGCTCACAGATGAGGAGAAGATAAAATACAACAAAATTAGGGAGTTAATATTCATAAAGGCGGGCTATGAGCCACCGCACAAGACCAAGGAAGAGTTTGAAAGGCAATTGGAAAGGTTGCTCAAAGATTCTGTTGTCCTTGTTGAAGAGCCAGTACCCTTTGAAGAGAAGAAGGGATTTATGAGCATGTTCAAGAAAATAAAAGTGCCCGTAACACAGGAGGAGTATGATAAAATTGAGTATTATTTGAAAAGGGATATAATTGAGAGCGGCCCATTGGAACCATTACTAAGGGACCCGTACATTGAGGATATCCATGCAATAGGAATAGAGCCAGTGCATTTAATTCACAAGGTATTTGAGACAATGGAGACAAATGTGCAATTTTCAAGCTACGATGAATTGGATTCTTATTTAAGGGGAATGAGTGAGAGGATGGGTAGGCCAGTTAGTACAGGAAGGCCCATTGTGGATGGTGCATTGCCTGACGGCTCTAGAATTAACATAATCTATGCGGATGATGTTAGTATTAAAGGAGCATCTTTCACCATAAGAAAATTCGCAGCAGAGCCATTGAGCGTGACACAATTGGTTAAATGGGGTACATTCTCAGCTGAGATAGCAGCTTATCTTTGGATGGCAATTGAGTATGGAAAGAGTATATTCATATCTGGAGAGACGGCAAGCGGTAAAACAACAACCCTTAATGCAATTATTCCTTTCATTCGCTACAATTACAAAG
>WAPW01000033.1 GCA_015520565.1 Candidatus Aciduliprofundum sp.
AATGTACCATTCATAGGAAGCATACCAATGGATGCAAACATAGTGAAATGCGGAGATGCCGGAGAGCCCTTCGTTATGAAATATCCAGAATCTGATGCAGCTAAGGCCTTTGAAAACTCGGTGGAGAACATTCTAAAAGTTTTGGGGGAGAAATAATCCCTTTCCTTTTTTGTTAAGCCAAAAATTTATAATGTGAAAAACAATACCAATAAATAGGGATTAATATGCGACTGAAGATGGATATAAAGGATTTAAAGGAGATTACGAACCTTCTACTTACTTTAGTTTCAGAGGCAAAATTTGAAGTTAATGGCGATGGACTTAGTGTAAAGGCAGTGGATCCTGCGCATGTAGCCATGATAGTCATAAATGTTAGCAGGGATGCTTTTCTTGAATTTGACACAGAGGAGGAAGAGCTTGGTGTTGATTTGGATAAGGTAAGAGATATATTGAAATTAGCTTCTTCGGGAGATATAGTTGAGATATCCAAGGATGGAAACAAATTGACTTTTCTCATAGGGAATCTAACGAGAAGTATGCCCCTAATTGACACCAGTGCCCTTAGTGTGCCAAAGGTACCCAACTTGGTGCTTCCAGCAAAGGTTGTTATACCCCTTAAAGAGTTTGAGCATGGAATCAAGGCAGCAGAGAGCATATCGGATAACATCACTCTTAGAATCACTCCCACAGAATTTGAGATGTACACACAGGGAGATGAAGATGAAGCGCGCTTGAATATACCGAGGGACATGCTAAAAGATCTATCTTGCGAGGAGCCTGTTAAAAGTATGTATCCCGTGGATTATCTAGTAAAACTTGTAAAGGCCATAGATTCTGCTGACTCTGTGACAATTTATATGGGTACTGATTACCCAATAAAGCTTGAGTTTGAAGTAACCGGCGGAAAGGGTAAGGCAGAGTACCTTCTAGCTCCAAGAATTGAAGGAGAATAATTTTATTTTCCAAACTTCTTTTTAAACAAAAATTTCAGATTTTTGAGTCCATCTTTCCAAGTATTCAATTTAACTTCTCCTTTTCTCTCCCTGTACTCTATGGGCACTTCCTCGCACCTGAATTTCCTCCATGCCTCTATCTTTATCTCCTCGCTAAAGGGCATACCATCTGATGTCAAATTTAGCTTCTTCAATATCTTTCGGCGAAATACCCACATTCCACTTTGAGAGTCCTTTATCTTTACTCCAAAGAGCAAACGAGTTGTGGCTGTAAGAACCCAATTTCCAAATTTGTGTGTGGCACTCATAGCCCCTTCCTGCATCTTTGAAAATCTCTCGCAAGATATGAAATCTAAATTATTCTTTAAAAGATAATCCACAAGCTCAGGTATCTTCTCCGCTGGATAGGTATCATCACCATCAAGTGTGACAATTATATCCCCTGTAGCGGCAGCAAAGCCCGTTTTGTAGGCTCTTCCATACCCCCTACGCTTCTCAATTATAACCTTTGCCCCCTTCTCCTTTGCAATCTCCCTAGTTCTATCCTTAGAGTCCCCATCAACTATTATTATCTCCCACTCATACCCTGGGTCCTTTGGGATTTTATCTAGAACATGTCCTATGCTCTCTTCCTCGTTGAGCGTTGGTATGATTACACTAACCTTCATCTCTTCTCACCGTAGAGCTTGCAGGCAAAATAGCCCATTATAGCAAAGGATAATCTTAAAAGTCCATAAAAATTTAATTGCGCTGGATTGAGCATTCTTTGTGGCTTGTACCTATTCCACATCTTCCCATATTTCAATGTTAATTGCTTCCTCCCATATCCATTCCAGAATGCTTGCTTAGCGAAAGAGTAAAGGGAGTCACGGGTTCTATGGTATATTATTGCCCTTGGATTATAAACAATTTTTGCACCTGCATCCACAGCCCGCATATTTAGGTCAATATCCTCGGCGGTAACGAACCATGGATCAAACCCCCCGATGTGCTGAAATAATTCTTTTTTGTAGGCAAGATTGCAGCTTGGATATGTAACATCCCATCCCTTGTAAAGCAACTCAACCCTCTCAAGCTTCTCCCATGGGCCATAACCTATGTAAATTGTCTTTCCAGCAACAACATCTGCACCTTCTTTGAAACTCTTGCGAATCTGAGATAGCCAGAAGGGATTTGCAATATCATCTCCATCTGTGAAAGCTATAAAATCCCCAGATGCTTTCTCCACACCATAATTTCTTCCAACCCCTCTTGAGCCCCCTTTCTCGTAGAGATGAATGAAATCATAATTTTCCATGTATTTTTTTACAATTTCTCTCGTCCTATCCTGACTATGGGCATCCACTATAATTATTTCAAAGGGCTGCTCTTGTATTACGAGGGAATCAAGAAGATCCGAAATGTGCTTTTCCTCGTTTCTCACTGTTATTACTATGCTTATGAACACTACCCTAAATCTCTTTCAATGATTAATAAATTTTGCTTTTATTTTTTCATATTTTTAAACTCTTCCTCTAAACCTTTGTTTATGGCAGCAATAGCAGCAGCTACTATTATACCGCTAAATACCATCCCCGTTGTGGGGAGCAATATAGCACATATAAACTTACCAACTGCAGTATGAGGAACAATATCCCCATAACCAAGAGTTAGAGCAGTCACAAATGCAAAGTATATACCATTCCAAATACCCAAACCCTCCAAAAATGCAAGTAGAATTCCCATAATAATTATGAAAACGAATAGAGTAATTACTATCTTTCTAACCATATAAATAACTTTCATAAATATACCAAAGAATGTTTTAAATCCTATTGATGGGTACTCTCCCTTCTTACCAAAATTCTCCATCAAATGAACCACTCCTAAATAATGAATAATAAATCCATATTTAAAAGCTTTCTCGGAAAATATAAATGCTTATGCTACTTATCAAAATTATGGAAAATTCCTACGCAAAGATGCTCCGCCTCGTAATTCTCTCCCCCTTGGGTATAATTGGGATTAGCTTCTTATTTCTTGGTGCTGCAGGTATATTTTTGTACGGAATTCTCATAGCATACAAACCTTCCTTGGTTTACCAATGGCAGAGCTGGATATACCC
>WAPW01000034.1 GCA_015520565.1 Candidatus Aciduliprofundum sp.
AGATCTATACAAAGCTCTGGACTCTATAAAGCCAGGCATAGTAATAAATTTGGGACTTGCTCCAACTTATAGCAATATAGCTGTAGAGAGAATTGCCCTAAACTGGATAGATGCTAGAATACCTGACAACGATGGGTACCAGCCAAAGGATAAGTACATTGTGAAAGATGCACCCTTGGCATACATGGCCACTTTGCCCGTTAGGAAAATTGTAGAATCTATGAACTCTGCCGGCATACCTGCTAGAATATCCTACACGGCGGGTACATATCTATGCAATTTTGTGATGTTCCATACTCTCCATTACTCTAAGCTCCATGGCTATCCAGATAAGGCAGGGTTCATACATGTCCCTTACACTCCAGACCAAGTTATAAGAAAATCTTTCTTGCTGGGAAAGAGCACTCCTAGTATGTGCCTAGATTACGAGATCAAAGCTGTGAAAATTGCCATAGAAGAATCTATTCATACCAAGTCACAATAATAAAAGCGTCCCCTTTGCACAATCTCACCAATCTTAAAATCTACCTTATTTTTGAATATTGGGCCATCGTATACAAAAGTGTGAAACTCCCCATTTTCCCCACAAGGATCAACATTATCTGGTAAATCTTCCAAGAAATCTTCATCATAAATTCTTCCAACAAATTTCCTATCTAAGAATTTTGAATCTACTGCAGTCACTATGGCTTTAAATTCTAAATTAATAAACTCTCTTGCAAGCTTTCTAGTATCTTCTCCCCAGAGGGGAAACAGGGCGCTCATTCCAATCTTTTTTAAATTCTCTTCCCTATATCTTCTCACATCTTCAAGAAATATATCTCCAAACGCAACCTTTTCAAAGCCCCTATCTTTGTAGTATAGCATAAGCTCTTTCATAGCTTTCTCGTACTCTTCATTGCTTGCATCTTTTCTTATAAACACTATGCTTAGAGGAATATCCAAGCTCCTTGCTTGAGCTTCAAGAAGCTTTCTGCGCACACCGTGCATGCTTATCCTATCGTAATTTTTTGTAACTGTTGTTATTAAAGCACTTACCTCGTAGCTCTCTTTGAGCTTGTATAGGGCTAGAGAGCTATCCTTGCCTCCACTCCAAGCTAGGATTATTCGCTCACCCATTAAAGAATATATGAGGGAATAATTTAATAAATATTTTCTTTTATCTCTATTAGGAGGAATATGGATGAAGGTTGCAGTTATAGGAGCAGGAGTGATGGGAAAGAACCATGCTAGAGTGCTAAGCACTTTAAATTCTTTGGCGGGTGTGATTGATGCAGATTTTGAGCTTGCAAAGGGAGTTGCATCTAAGTATGGGGTAAAAGCTTTTAGAGATTTGAGCAGTTTTGATTTTGATGCTGCTGTCATAGCTACCCCTACTGTAACGCATTACGAGCTTGCAAAGAAAGTTCTAGGTATGGGCAAGCATGCCCTTGTAGAAAAGCCATTTACGCATGATTTAGAGAAGGCACAAGAGCTTATAGATCTTGCAAAGGATATGGGTGTTACCTTGGCTGTAGGGCACATTGAGAGGTTTAACCCCATTGTTGAGTTCTTTAAGAATATGAATAATCAGAAAGAATTGATCACTATTAATGCAAAGAGAGTAAGCGGATTTCCGACGAGGATAAGGGATGTGGGCGTAATTTTAGATTTGGGAGTGCATGATATAGATGTTTTTCGCTATATAGTGGGTGATATTGTAGAAGTTTATGCAAAGGGAGGAAAGATCAAGCATGAGAAATACGAGGACCACGCCTCCATGCTCTTCACTTTCAAGAACGGTAAATATGGATATATAGAGACAAATTGGCTCACACCTAAGAAGATAAGAAAGCTCTGGCTCACATTTACAGATAAATACGCTGAAGGAGATTACATAGAGCAGTGGGTTGAAATATCATCTGGCAAGCTTGACTACGATGAATTCAACACTTTCAACATTGAAGTAGATCTGAACATAAGAAGAATAAATCTGAAGAGAGAAGAGCCGTTAAGGAGAGAGCTGGCAAATTTCTTAGAAGCAATAGAGAAAAAGAAGAAGCCATTGGTAACGGGCGAAGACGGTCTAGCAGCAGTGAAGATAGCGAAGGCAGCTTTGGAATCTCTTAAGAAAAATAAGTCAATTGAGATAGAATGAAGCCAAAGATTTATTACCCTTATCTTATTATCTTTTAAGGTGAGTTTAATGGAATATTTTGTGCATCCAACCGCAGAGGTTAGTGAGAAAGCCAAGATAGGCAAGGGCACAAAAATATGGCACCAGGCTCAAGTTCGTGAGGGTGCAGTTATAGGAGAGAACTGCAATCTTGGCAAGGGCGTTTATGTGGATTTTGATGTTAAGATTGGCTCAAATGTGAAGATTCAAAACTATGTGTCTATATACCACGGCGTGGAAATTGAGGATGATGTGTTTATCGGGCCCGCAGCTACATTCACAAACGATAAGCATCCCCGCTCTTGGCTCTGGGACGATTCTCGCTTATGCTACACGAAGATAAAGAAGGGTGCGAGCATAGGTGCCAATGCCACAATTGTTTGTGGGGTAACTATTGGAGAGTATGCCATGGTTGCAGCGGGAGCAGTTGTGACTAAAGATGTTCTGCCCCATGGGTTAGTTATGGGTGTGCCTGCCAAGCTTGTTGGATTTGTTTGCGAATGTGGTGAGAAACTGGATGAGAATTTTAAATGTCCTGCTTGCGGTAGAGAGTATCCTGAATTGAGAATGTATGCAAAGGAGGTAGAAAGATGATTCCAATTGCAAGGCCATGGATTGGGGAAGAAGAGAAAAAAGAAGTGGAAAAAGTTCTAGATTCTGGCATGCTCGCCTATGGTGAGTGGGTCAAAAACTTTGAAAATGAGTTTGCAAAGTATATAGGAGTGAGAGAAGCCCTAGCTACCACGAATGGCACACAAGCTTTAATCCTCGCTCTAGAAGCTGTAGGGGTGAAAAATAAAGAGGTTATAGTGCCGAGTTTTACATTCATTGCCAGTGCAACAAGTATAATTCGAGCTGGAGGTAAGCCCGTGTTTGTGGATGTGGAGGAGAGAACTTTCAATATTGATCCTGAGGATGTTAGAAAGAAGATAACCAAGAATACAAAGGCCATTATGCCTGTGCATCTTTACGGGCAAGCTGCTAACATGGATGAGATAATGGAGATTGCAGAAGATCATGAGCTTTATGTAATAGAAGATGCGGCTCAAGCGCACGGAGCAGAGTGGAGAGGCAAGAAAGCTGGCTCTATTGGGCACATTGCAGCGTTCTCGTTCTATCCCACAAAGAACATGACCACTGGCGAGGGAGGAATGGTTACTACGAATGATGAGAATCTTGCAGAGAAAGTTTCAATGCTTCGTAATCATGGCCAAACATCTCGCTATATGCACGAGTTTCTTGGCTGGAACTTTAGGATGACAAATATTGCGGCAGCCATAGGGCTTGTGCAGTTAAAGAAATTGGATAAGGCGAATGATATAAGGAGAGAGAATGCAAAGTACTACAATGATATGCTTGGAGATTATGTTATAACTCCTTACGAGCATCCTAACGCAAAGCATGTTTATCATCAGTACACGATTCGTGTAAAAGATAGAGATAAACTCGTAGAATTATTCAAGAAAGAGGGCATAGGATATGGAATATACTATCCCATGGGCAATCACGAGCAGCCCATAATGCAGAAGCTCGGCTATACTGCAAAATTACCTGTTACAGAGAAGCTTTGCAAAGAAGTGATATCCATACCTGTGCATCCTCTGATAACCCGCGAAGATAGGGAAAAGGTTGCAGAGACGATAATTCTGCACGCTAGAAACTTATAATTAATTTTTAACGAAAAGAAATATGAGCTATAATGAGTTGTGCTAATTGAGAAGGATGAAAATTGTTAGTTTGTGGGGTTATTGAGTTCGGTTATTTTACTCAAGCCAAGAATATAGAATAGCTTAAGGATATGATAAAAGAGGCAATAGCTCTTTATCTTGAAGAAGCGGAGATTACAGAACAAGTTTATTGGGCTTCAGAAGGTTATGGCATGAGTAAATTCTCTTCTCAGCATGCAGATAAAAATCAATTATAATCCGCATTTTCTTCAAATGCCTGAGAAAAAAATTAGAAAAAGAGAGGTGCTTTAATCACCATTTCCATGCTCGGTATATATCTCTTCTATACTCTTCTTATCTTTGTCCATACTCTACCCATGCTTCGTTGATATATAATACTTTCTTTCGGCAAATGACGAACAATTTATTTTATACCTTCAAACACATTACTCTTATAGATGAGAGTGCTGATGCTTCTAACAAATCCCTTTCGTCCAGATCCGAGAGTTCATGAAGAGGCCAAAGTTCTGGTAGAAGCGGGCTACGATGTTACCATTCTCTGCTGGAATCGTGGAGAAGATTATCCAGAGAGGGAATTTGTGGATGGAATAAAGGTAATAAGAATAAAGATTCCTGCAAGCTATGGAAAACCTTCAGATTTTGTTAAAGGCATAGCAAAATTCTATCTAGCCTCTTTGAATCTATTGAGAAAAGAGAAATTTGACATTGTGCATGCTAACGATTTTGATACCTTGCCCCTCGCAATTATGCTCAAAAAACTGCACGGCTGGAAGGTTGTATACGATGCCCATGATCATTATTCTTCTATGATCGCTGATGTACTTCCTAAGCTTGTCACAAAGCCTGTGAGAATTATGGAGAAAAAACTCATAAAATACACGGATGCGAACATTGCGGCAACCGAAGAGCTAGGGCGCTTGATTTTTGGAACCTTGCCATTTACAACAATAATGAATGCAAAGAATCTTAAAGATTACAATTTACCCTATGATAAGGTACAAGAGTTTAGAGAGAAGGTTAATCCTGAAGGAAAGTTTTTGATCGTGTACATAGGCATACTTAAGCTCTGGACTCCGCTACCCTCCATAATCGAGGCAGTTAAAGGAGTGCAGAATGCTTTTCTTCTCATAGGTGGAGATGGCCCCCACAAAAAAGAGATATTAGATATGATAAAAGGTACAAAAAATATAGAGTATCTGGGCTGGGTGAACAAGAAAGACATACCCCTCTACACAGCTATCTCGGATGTGATCATACTACCCTCCAATCCCAACAAAGAGTACACTCGAGTAGCAGTGGCAAACAAGCTTATGGAAGCTCTGGCAGCAGGCAAGCCCATAATTGCGGGTAAGAACACGGCGGGAGAGAATATTGTGAGAGAATGTAATGCGGGGCTAATCTGCATGTTTGGAGATATAGAGTGTTTGAGAGAGAAGATAGAGTACCTTATGCAGAATCCAGAAGAGAGAGAAAAATTCGGGAAAAATGCTAGGAGATGTGCAGAGAAGAAATACAACTGGGAAATTATGCGATCTAGACTTTTAAAACTATACTCAAAATTGTAAATTTATTTATAGCTCTACTCTTTTACTTGCACTATGCTTGATAGAGTGGTTGTTCTTGCGCCCCATACAGATGATGGCGAGCTTGGATGTGGTGGAAGTATTGCAAAGTTCATTGAGAACGGATACGATGTTTATTATGTAGCATTCTCATCCGCTAGGCAATCTCTGCCAGACGGCTATCCTGATGATACTCTTGTTAGAGAGGTTAAGGCTGCAACTAAAATTTTAGGTATCAAGCCTGAAAATCTCATAATTTACGATTATGAAGTTCGCAAGTTCTCGTACGTGCGCCAAGACATACTTGAAGATTTGGTAAAATTGAAAAGAGAGCTTGAGCCAGACTTGGTGTTCATACCCTCTATTAACGATCTGCACCAAGACCATCAAACTGTGGCAAACGAAGCATTGAGAGCGTTTAAAGAGATGAGCATATTATCTTACGAGCTTCCCTGGAACAACATAGCTTTTCGTACAGAGGGATTCATTCCACTAGAGAAGAGGCACGTGGACAAGAAGATGCAGGCATTGAGAGAGTACAAGAGTCAGAGCCATAGAGCTTATCTAAACGAAGATTTCATATACGGCCTTGCAAAGGCCAGGGGCGTGCAGATAAAGAAAGATTATGCAGAGGCATTTGAAGTGGTTAGGTATGTATTCAGATAAAGTTGCAGCTATACATCAGCCAAATTTCGTTCCTTGGATTGGGTATTTTCATAAGATTTTAAAGAGCGATATATTCATATTTTTAGACCATGTTGAGTACTCGCGCAGAAGCTTTACAAATAGAAACAGAATAAAGGGACCAAAGGGTGCAACCTGGCTAACTGTGCCCGTGAGCGTAAAGGGCAAGCCTAGGATAATGGACGTGAAGATCAATGGAGCAGAATGGAAGAGAAAGCATCTTAGCACATTTAAAGCGTTTTACGGCAAGGCTGAGCATTTTGAAGAGATTTATGAGCATTTAGAAAAGATTTACGAGAAAGAATGGATATATCTCGCAGATTTCAATAAAGCTCTGATAAGAGAGATTGCAGGCATACTTAATATAACCACAAGCTTTGTAGATTCACACACTCTAGAGCCACAGGGTAAGAAGATGGACATGATTATAGAGCTCTGCAAGAAGGTGGGTGCAACCGTATATTTTTCAGGCAAGGGAGCTATGAAGTATCAAGATCCAAAAGTGTTTGAAGAGAATGGTATAAAGCTCGTTTATCAAGAATTTGAGCATCCTGTGTATCCTCAGAGGTTTGGAGAATTCATTCCCAATCTTTCTATCTTGGACATGCTTTTTAATGTAGGCATAGAAAATACGAGAGAGATATTAAAAAATCTTTAAATTTTGCCGAGTTTTTTGAGCTTTGCAATCACGCTCTTCTCTTTCTTGCTCAGTTCCACTTTCTTCTCTTTAAACACGAAATCTTCGGCAAATATATCGAGCACCTTTCCATCCATATCTGGATCTCTAGGTATGCCGTAGCTGTGCAATATGGTGGGTGTGACATCTCCAATCCATGCATTCACGTTTGTATGTCTGTAATCTTCGCCAGACGCAACAAATATGCCTGCATATCTCTCTATGCCTAGCTCAAGCTCAGCTTCTGGGTCGTCATTGGTTATGAAAAGCTTGTCACTATCCAAATCTTCTATGTACCCTATAGATGCGTACTTGTCTTTGAAGAATGTTAGTATGTCTGGAGCTTCATTAACATAAGGACCTGAGAATATTTCGTCTCTAGGCAATGCATCTTGCACTATGTGCTCACCCGTTTCTGGATCTTTTATCTTCTTTATCTCCCTTATTAATTCTTCTACAAGCTCTTCGTACTCTTCCTTCTTTACAATTCCGTGAGGCTCTCTTCCTTCTAAATTTATATACACTGAACCTCTCTTTCCTATCATGTAAGCTTGAGTCTCATTCCAATTAACCTTGCCGTATATGTAGGTTCTCTTGGGATTGAGTTTGCCATGCTTGAACTCTTTCCACTCATTCTTGGGTTTGAATTTTAAGAATCCCTTCAAGTATAGCCACTTGTTAAACTCAAAGTACTTGTATATAGAGGCAAAGCCATGGTCAGATACGACCATAATGTTATCAGGCCCAAACTCGGATATGAGCTCACCCAAATACTCATCTAGCTTCTGATATAATTCTAGAAGAGAATTTTCGTATTTTTTCAGATCTTCTTCACTCTCGTGCTTTCTGTAAGGATGATTTGGATCGAAGAAATGCCACATATAATGGGAGAACCGGTCTGAAGAGGTAAATACGCCAAAGAACAGGTCAACATCCTCCTTGATTATCAAGTACCTGAATAGATTGAATCTCTCTTCAATAGTTTTATTGACTTCGTATATGAACTTATCCCTATCAAGATGTTTGGCTCCTTCAATATCTATCCTGTACTCTTTGAGCCTAGGATAATCCTTTAGAAGGTTTGCAGGATATGTAAATCCTGGAGCGTCTACAGCAGGACTCATCATGCCTCCTATCATAAACCCGTTCACGTGCTCTGCAGGATAGGTGATTGGAATATTGGCAGTGCCCACTCTATACCCATAGCTACTCAAATAGTTCCAGAGCGCTTTAGTGCGTCTCCATTTTGAGTTTATGGGCTCTCTAAAATAAGAATCGTCCACGAATTTTGTGCCGAAAAAATCATAAACACCATGCTTGCCCGCGTTCTTGCCCGTGACCATTGTTGTCCAGGCACAGGAGCTTATTGTGAGCTTTGTGGTCTCTAAAGGTCCAAACGCACCCTTATCCACTAGCTTGCCTAAATTTTTCAACTCACCTTCTTGAACCCACTTGCTTATTTTGTCATAGGGAGCACCGTCCCAGCCTATGACCAAGGTTCTCTTGCTCATAGAAAAAGGGATTGATGCACACAATATAATTATTTGCTTTAGATGAGAAGTAGAGTTTTGTCCTCTGGAACCCTCTGCATCTGCTCTTTCAAAAAAACAACGGCTTCTCCTCTTGCACTATCCACAATTTTGCCTAAGGGTTCAAGAATATTTTTCTCTTGAGTATTAGGATAGTAGATATAAAATGATGCACTGAGCCTATCACACACATTTTTTGCAAATTCAATTGCACGCTTGATCTTTCCAATCTTCCTGAGCGAGGTGACAATCATGGTACATTCTCTTATCTCTCCCCCTCTATCTATCCATATTGGTGCATCCAAATTAATCAATCCTCTGAGATGGGAATCGGTCATTAGAATATCGGGAGAATTGCGTAGTATCTCTCTCTCAATGCTCTCATAGTACTCACCCTTCACAAATCTAAGCTCTACGGGCACATTTCTTATGCTATTCTTAACCTTCTCAGCTTCTTGCCTGTGCATGTTGAGTATGAACTCTTCCACATTTTGCAATGCGAAGCTGGGAAGAATGTAAGATGCCTCGCTCTGAACCTTGTCCATAAGCTTCTTGTCTACAATGTAGAGCAATACAATCTCATCGCATAGCTTCTCGGTTCTTTTTAGCGAGTTTTTCGGATACAGCTCTTGATGTACAGGAATCAAACATCTCATTATACAACCCCCATCAGAGGCCAGAGCACCGTGGCCATAAAGAAAACCACTCCTATTCCAATCATATCTGCCAGCACTCCCGTCTTCATTATATCTTTCTGCTTAAAATATCCTGTGCTGTAGGTCATTATATTCCCAGGAGTGCCCATTAGCAACGCGTAGCCAAATCCGCCTGCTAGAGCAACAGCCATGCTTACAACAAGCACGCTCATACCTATCACAGAAGCCATGCCTGCTGCGATTGGAAGCATAAGTGCTACGGCTGCCGCATGGCTCATGAGCTCGGTCATAAGCACTGTGATAACTAGCAAGATTAGAAGTATGACATAGGGATTTGTGCCTATTATCCCTACAATAGAGCTAGCGAGCCATTGTGAAGCACCTGTGAGCTGCAATCCTTTGCCCAGAGTCATGGCACCTCCATACAGCAAGATTATGCCCCAGGGCATGCTCTTCTCAATATCTTTCCAAGACAGAATTCCAAAAACAAAGAGCAGAACTGCACCTATGATCACTGCCACAGCTATGCCCCAGCTGCGAATTGTGAAGAGTATGAGAAATGTGAGAATGAGAACTCCTATAACTATCCACTCTTTGTTTTCTATTTTCCCTTTTTTCTCAATCTTTGTAGCTATAAATTCTTCAGGCTTGTGCACATTAATTATGATCATCCAAAGAATAGGGAGCATAATAAGAGTGACAGGAAGAGCCATAGCAAGCCAGTCTAAAAAGGATAGGTGTATTCCATAATTCTCAGCCAAATATGCAACTGTGTACGGATTTCTCGCACCGCCCATCAGCGTGCCTACACTGCCCGCCGTGGCACCATAGGTTAACGCGATCATGCCCGCCTTGCCCATATTGCTTCCTTTCTCCACATTGAGAAGAGAGATGCCGATAATGGGAAGAAGTAGAGCCACTACAGCATGCTCTGAGATTATGAAAGATAGAGATGCAGCCAAGACCAGTATGCCCAGAATGTATATTTTTGAAGATTTCCCAAATGCTTTGAGTATATAGCTTGCAATCCTTTGATGCAAACCACTCTTCTGCACTCCTGCAGCGAGCATAAAAGCGCCAATAAGAAAGAACACGGCCTCGTTGCCAAAAAATCCAAATACTTCTTGTGGGGAGAACATACCCAAAATTGGGGGAATTACCATAACGAGCAATCCAGCCATGCCCAGAGGTAGAGCTTCACTTATGAACAAAAACGCGCCAAACACTAATATTCCAAGCATCATTTTGCCTTCATAGCTCAGTCCAGCAGGCTGTGGTAAAAAATAAAAAATTATGAGAATTAAGAATGCAATCGCAAGATAAACCGTCTTTCTCTCATTCAATTAAACCTCGCCTCTTCATATAGGCAAGGACCTTTTCAACACTCTCATCCACGCTCTCTTTATCAGTATCCAGTATCAAATCTGCAGCGGGATCTGTGGGCTCTTCAAAGGGATCATCTATGCCCGTAAAGTTCTGGATCTCTCCTGCAAGGGCTTTCTTGTACATGCCCTTTACATCTCGCTCAATGCATACCTCTACTGGGCACCTTGTCCACACTAGATGGAACCTCTCAGGCCCGATTATTTCTTTTATATCTCTTCTTATCTCGTTGTACGGAGAGACAAAGGTTGCTAGTACCAAAACATCGTTTCTAGAGAGAAGCTTAGCTATGAACGCTACCCTCTCTAAATTCTTTCTCCTATCCTCTTTGCTGAATCCCAAGTCTTTGGATATGGGGCTCTTTCTTATTATGTCTCCATCCAATCTTTCAACTCTGTATCCTCTATCTTTCAATATCTTGTAAACCTTATCCGCTATGGTGGTCTTTCCGCTGCAGGGCAAACCTGTAAACCATATTGTTGCACCTTTCATCTTTTCACCTCCATATTTCTGTTTCTGTATAGTGAGGGATCTACAGCTTGAACTGCAGAATCCACATCTAGTACACCACCCAGAAACTTGTTTATCCTCTCAATCTCTCTGCGAGGATTCTCTATAACCTTGTTGTACCAGACAACTATGTAATCTATATTCTTTCTTCTCTCAAGAAGTGAGAGCGCATATTCGTTCAGTTTCACAAACGCAATTTTCTCCTCCTCACTTAAAGGCTTTCCAGACATCTTCTCCATGGATGCAAATATCTCTTCCATATCTCTTCGCATATAGATGATCTTGTACTGGAACTCACGAGGAAGGTAGCGAAGCCCATAGGCAGTGACCTTTATCACCATATCATCGTATTTCTCCATAGGGAATGTGCCCTCCATAAGCCTGGTGATTATCTTTCCCCCTTCAAGTTCAAAGTATCCCTTGGGATTGTGCTCATCTGGCCTTCTCTTATGATCAAACGCAACTTTCATACCACCAAGATAAAGAATTTGCATCATCATTGATGTGCCCGATCTTTCCAGTCCTGAGACTATGTAGTTTACCATCCTAACACCTCTAAAATCTCTTTTGCAAAATCTCTACCCTTGCCAGGGGGAAGTATTGCACCCATAACCTCATCTTTGCCCCCAGCATTATAGCTCTTATTCTTTGCAATTTCAATTAAAGGTAGGACAGAATGCTCGTTGTTTGGAAATCTTATGTAGAACTCGTCCCTATCATCCTTGTGATTCACCACTATTGCCGGTTTTTTTCTGCCCCAAGCTATTCTTCTTGTGACTGAGGATATTATCATGTACGGGCTCTGCATCTCTAAAAATGCGTATTTACCCATATCCTCTGCCCTATTGCTCCACTTTTCAATCTCCTTAGATATATACTCTAGATTTCTGTGCAATTTCTCATTTTCTAGAATATCCTCCATTCCATTGAGAGCGAGGTGCACATTCTCCTTTACCTCCTCCCTATTGTTCATTTTGAAACTAGAGTCTAGGAGCTCTACTGCGAGCTGAAGCTCATCTTCGTTCAAATTCTCATCTTTCATAACTTTCTCCACTATTTTCCACTCCTCAATCTTCTTTGCTCCTGGACCTTTGTCTCCTATTATACCTAGAGCAACAAGATAGTCGGGCTCATAAGAGAAGCGCTCCATAAGCACAGTTGTGCAAGATGGATACATCATGCCCATTAAGTAAGGATTGTAATGCTCTTTAGCGCATTCAACCTTCTTGGCTCTATGATGGTCGTAGATATACACATCAGCGTATTTGCATACCTTAGAAGCATCGGGTAGGTTCATATCCAATATGACTACCTTATCAGCTTTTTTCACAGTATTAAAATCCTCTCTATCAAGATAGAAATTTCCAATCTTTGGAGTGAACAGTTCGTCTTCTCCGTGCATTTTTATGTATATGGCTGCTGAGCTTATGCCATCAGTGTCCCAGTGGTGAACGATCATCTTATCACTCCACGAATGGATTCTCAAATTGAAGTATGGCATCTGCCACCTCGGGGCGCATCATAATTTCGGGAGGTCTCTCTCCCTTGAGCAATAACTCACGAATCTTTGTGCCTGAGAAATTAATATGGTACTCGGGGCCATGTGGGCATATTTTCTCATTGACCACTGTGCTACATTTCTTGCAGTAGAAGAACGAGCGGAAAAAGAGAGGAGTTATGCCCAAATCAGGATAATCATAGAATATTTCCTGGGCATCATAAGGACCGTAGAAATTGCCCACACCAGCGTGGTCTCTGCCCACTATGAAATGAGTACATCCAAAATTCTTGCGCATTATGGCGTGGAATATTGCCTCTCTCGGTCCTGCATAGCGCATCTCTGTTTCTAATATGCCTAGAGTAGCAGTGTTCTTAGGATAGTAATGCTCAAAGAGAGCCTCATAAGCAGCTATTATGACCTCATCTTTGAAATCTCCTTTTTTCTTCTTGCCAATAAGTGGGTTTATAAATAGTCCGTCCACAAAGGTCAGTGCAGTTTTCTGCACATACTCATGGCCTACATGGGGTGCATTTCTTGTTTGAAAGCCTACAACTGTTTTCCACCCTCTCTCTTTGAAAAGTACCCTCGTTTCCTTGGGCCAAAGTTTGTAGTTTGGAAACTGTGTAGGTGGGTCATTTAAGAGCGTAATTTTACCTCCAACAAGATGGTCCTCTTTTTTCATCAAATTAGCCACACCTGGATGCTCTATGCTCTTCGTGCCAAACACCTTTTCTGCATACTCTTTCTTATCGTATGGATAAACTTCTTCTACCTTGAGTATGGCAATAGGAGTATTGTTGTAAACCAAGGTGACTTCATCTTCTTTGAATAGCATATCCACATCCTCATCGCTCACATCCTTTACGATAGGGATGGTCCAGGGCAGATCATTGCTTAATCTTCCCTCTGCAAGAACATTTTCAAAATCTTCTCTAACCATATAGCCCTCAAGGGGTGAAAACACGCCGTGCCCTATATTACCCAAATCCCTAGCTTCATCAATGGTTATGGATAATTTTGGTAGTTCCATTGCTTCTTCTTTAGCCCTATCACTAAAATTAAATCTCTCAACCAATTTTCCGCCATGGGGTGATATCATTAAAATCGCCTCAATCTAAGTATCCTAGAGCCCGAAGTCTCTCTTTCACTCTTTCTTCATCCTCTTTGCTAAACGCTTCTTCACTCTCTGCATCCTCTGCAATTATCTCTCTTAGCACATAGGTTACATAGCTGCTTACACTTGTAAATCCTGTACCCTTTATCCTTTCCTCTATCTTCTTGAAAAGAGGGGTGGGTATGGACACCGTTGTGTACTTCTTTTCCTTCTCTTCTGCCATCTTTCTCACCTCTTAATTATATTTAATTAAGGGAAGGATGTATGGTATAAAAAAGTTTTGCGGGAAATGTTTATTATTTTGTATAGCTATATCTATCCATGGCCATCCTAATCTTAGGGGCTGGAAACATAGGCAGGGCTGTTGCCTATGACCTATCTAAGGAGTTTGAGCTAACCGCAGTGGATGTTAGTGATGAGAATTTAGCTAAAATTGAGGAATATGCTAAACCTCTCAAATTTGATGTTACCATGGAAGATATAGTATCCCTGATGAAAAAATACGAGCTTGTTGTAGATACTCTCCCTGGAAAGTTTGGTTTTCAAATTTTGAAATCTGCCATAAAAGCATCTGTAGATATAGTTGATGTGAGCTTTATGCCTGAGGACCCCTTGCACCTTGAGGGAAATATAACTGCAGTTGTAGATGCTGGTTTTGCACCGGGACTAAGCAACATATTGCTTGGACACATATACTCAGAACTTGGAGAACTTGATGAAGCTATGATTAGGGTTGGAGGATTGCCAAAGAATCCAGAGCCACCTTTATACTACAATGCAACATGGTCTCCCGAGGATTTGATAGAAGAGTACACAAGAAAAGCTAGAATAATCAAAAATGGAGAGCTTATTGAAGTGGATCCCCTTGAAAATATACATAATGTGAGCTTGGAGGGTTATGAGTTTGAAGAGTTTCCCAGTGATGGACTAAGGTCTCTTCTTTATACTGTGCCAGCGAGGAATATGGAAGAGCGCACATTGCGCTGGCCTGGGCATCTTGAGAAGATGAAGTTTTTAAAAGATTTAGGATTTTTCAAGGAGGAAAATAGAGATACCACTCTAAATGTGCTTTTATCTTTTATGAAATATAGCGAGGATTTTTGCATAATGGAAGTTTATGGAAGAAAGGGCAATAAAATTATGAGATATATTATGAAAGATGAAGCGAAGGAGTTCTCATCTATGGCTAGGGTGACAGGATATACAGCTGCAATTATAGCGAGAATAGTTTTAGATGGAGAATTGGAAAGAGGAATAATAGCTCCTGAGTATATAGGAATGAGAAAAGAGCTTTTTCAGTATATCCTTAGATCCCTAAAAAATAGAGGTATAAATATTGAGAAAACTTCAAATCTTTAAGTATTTAAATAATGGTGCTCATATCCTTCTATGAAACCTATAATTGAAGCTATCCGAGTAAGGAGAAGTTTGAGAAGTTACACAGGCGAAAATCTTGAAGATTGGCAGATTGAGAATCTTATACGTGCATTCTTCTACGCACCTAGCGCTATGAACTGGCGTCCCTGTCACCTTATAGTTGTGAGAGATAGGGATATGCTCCTCAAATTATCGCAGGCAACTCCTTGGGCAAAGATGCTCTACAAAGCAGGAGCTGCATTTGTCATTTTAGGTGATGAGGAGAAATCGCCTTGGTGGATTGAAGATTGCAGTATTGCCTGTGAGCATATCTGGCTTGAGGCAGCGGATATGGGACTTGGAGCTTGCTGGATTCAAGTAAGAGGTGTGGAAAATGCAGAGGAGAATGTGAGAGAGCTTTTAGGCATACCTGAAAAATATAGAGTGCTAAGTATGATGTCTGTGGGCGTACCAAAGAAGACCAAACCCCCGCACGATGATAGTAAGATAGAGAAAGCTCGTCTTCATTTTGAAAAATTTTAGAATTCTTTCGGGGTAAAGCACTTATATCATAAGGGGAGGGTTTGGAAAGTAGGAACCTCCAGCAACCACAAAATTTCTTTGGGGGTAAATGAGCATCGTAAGATGCGAGCACGCCTGCAAAGCGGGAGTATGGCACCCACACAATAGGGGAAGAGGGTAGAGGGAGAAACCGTAGGTGTCTCCCCAGTGGGGCCGCCGAGATTTGAACTCGGGTCTCCGGCTCTTCCGGAAAGGAAGGGTTTAGAAAGGGGAACCTTGGTGCCCCTTCACCCGAAGCCGGAAGGATGCCAAGCTACCCCACGGCCCCATAAAAGCGGTAATGCTAAAAAAGATAATAAATTTTTAGAAATAAAAAGAAAGGATTATTCTTCTTTGTTCTCTTCTTCGCTTGTTTCCTCTTCAGAGGATTCCTCACTTTCTTCAGTAGATTCTTTTATCTCTTTCTCTCTTTCCTCTCTAGGTTTCTTCTTTCTCCTCGCTACCGCCACTGCCACTATCACTATTACTATGATCACTATCACTATTGATAGGCCTATGATTAATCCATTTATATTCCCACTTGGAGATATTGGAGATACATGCTTTTTCTCTTTTACTTCAAATGTAAAAGTAGCTTCGTTGGAATTACCTGCCTTATCAATGGCCTTTATGTATACTGTGTGAGAGCCAACATTTAGCCCTGTGAAGTTGTAATTTGTTTGATTATTCACTCTCATCCATGTGCCGTTATCTATCTTTACCTCGTAGTATGCTATTCCCAAGTTATCGTTTCCGCTCCATGTTATAACTACATAGTTATTGGTGGTTGTATAGTTTCCAGTTGGAGAAATTATTTCAACGCTTGGAGCTTGTGTATCTACTGTTATAGTTATTGAATCTTCTTTATAATTTCCTGCCTTATCTACTGCCTTTATCTTTATAGTGTGCTGGCCATCTTGCAAGTTCAACTGATAAGATGTAGAATTACCAATCTTCTTCCATGCATTGCCATCCACCTTTATTTCATAGTAAGCTATTCCAAAGTTATCCTTGCCGCTCCATTTTATTGTTATTGATGAGGTATTTGTTATTTCATTGTTTTTAGGTGCAGTTATGTTTATACTTGGAGCTTTCGTATCTACATTAAATCCGAAAGAGCTCTGGTTGTAATTTCCAGCTTTGTCATATACTCTCAAATTTACACTATGCCATCCATCTGTGAGGTTTGTTAGTGTGTATTTTTCTACATTTCCCACATTTATCCAATTGCCATTATCAACTTTTATTTCAGAATAATTTAGTGCAACATTATCGCTTGCTATCCATTTTAGTGTTATTGAATTTGAGTTTATCCAAGCGCCACTCTTTATGCTCATATTCCACTGCAATGTAGGAGCAACGCAATCTATTGAGAAGTTCAAGTACAGAGTTCTGCTATTTCCTGCAGCATCCATTCCCATTAGTTGTATTGTATGAGAGCCATTTGCGAGGTTCTTTGCCAAATATTCTGTGCTTGTGCCTAATGATACAGGCAAATTGTTGTCAACGGTAATCATAAATGTAACCTTGTTCTCATCGCTGTATTTCCATTTTATGAGCACATTAGTGGTATTCACATAAGAATTATCGGCAGGATATACAAATTGTATTTCAGGGGGGGTAGTATCAACCTCAAAGGATACTTCAGCGGTTGCATTATTGTTTGAGAAGTCAAAAGCCTTAACATAAACTGTGTGCTGACCATCCTCTACATTCTGGAATGTGTACTTAGTTGCATTACCAACATTTATCCATTGAGAATTGTCCAAGCTTACCTCATAGTGGGATATGCCTATGTTATCAGTGCCGTTCCAATAAACGGTGACAGATTTGGTATTTAGTAGTTTTCCATTGGCGGGAGAGCTTATAGAAACGGTAGGTGGTACTGCGTCCCATGGATGCATGAGTGGATAATAATCTTTGGCCAATCCACCTGGTATTACATAGGGGGTATCTCCAAATCCGTCATGATTTGCATCGGTACCATTATAATTGCTCCAGTAGTTACCTCCCTTTGGTGGGGCAAGAGACCATGTATTATTTTCATTGTCGTATGCTTGGTTTGTATTTTGGAAGAAGTTATTATGGTATATCTCATTGCCTGAAGAATTGTATAGGTATAATCCGTAAGTGTTTAGATAGAATGTGTTATTATCTATTGTACTATTTGTCAAAGCGTATCCTCTTATGCTATACTTATTGTTTGTAAAATAGCTGCCGAATATGGTAAGTTGAGATGAATCTTGGGCTATAAGACCGTAGTAAGTACCATTTATCGTGCTGTATAGCACCTGTATATTTGAAGAGCTCACTATGTAGAGCTCACCAGAGCTGTCCAAGGTTATGTTTCTTAATACGATATTTGAAGAATGGAATACCCCTATATATCCAACTTCTTCATTTTGAAGCTTGTATCCATTTTTATCTGAGATAAAGTATAAGGGCTTTCCTTCCAAAGTGTTGTTTGTGTAAATTGTTTGATTGTAGTAAAGTGCATTAGATGTTAAATTTATGTAGATTGGCTGTGTAATATTAAAGAACTGATTAGATGCAAGGGTATTGTAATATGATGAGGCAAATACAATGCCATTCATCTCATCGTAAATCTTATTTTTCAAGAAATATCCGTTTTTAACATTGTTTAGGATTATGCCTCCATTAGTGGCATTATGGATATAACTCTTCTCTATTACAAAGTATGCTGTGGTATTGGATATGCTTATTGCATAGGAAGAGCCCTTTGCATCAATATCCCACCATCCTATTATGTATGGGTTATCTTTTGTACCATTGCCACCTATAACACCATTGCTCGCCGTGAAATCAGAATTGGATGTAATTTTAATTGTATGATATGCTTGTATGGGTCTAAGATATGCTCTCACAATAGCGTTATGGGAAGAATCTTGAGTAGCTGGCACATCTGGGGAATTATCAGATACTTGGTACGGTTTGCCGGGAATATACTCGTTAGGATAGTATTCAATGTGGAAAGATGTAATTACCATCTTTTTGCTCCATTTATGAGCGTATAAGAAGAACTCGTTTGAGGAGTTGTAGCTGAAATTGCCCATAAAGTCAGTTAAATCCACCGCTAAGAATGTTGGGAATGGATGGTCTCCGCCATTGTATGATGTTATATTTCCAAATATTGAGCGTTTTACTTGGATGGGATCAGAAGGGGAGCCAATTCCAAGATCTATGGGAGTTATTCTTGTACCAGCATGATTTGGATCTAGAGTCCATGTGGCAAGTAGCTTTGGTTCGTAGTTATTTCTTGGGGTCATATAATAAGCATAGGGGTCTCCTTGGCCCATTGCAAGTATTTTATAAAGAGCTTTATATGTTATCCAGTAATAACCATTATCCCCCCAGCCATTACCCCAAGAATTAACGATTTTAAATGCACCTTTGTCTCCATTATCAGTTATAGAGTCGTTGTATCCAACAATTGTTTGGGCATGATTTGGACCACCACTGGCATCATACTCGCTGTAGGATATTATGAAATTTCCACCATTTTGGAAAATTGTATTGTATTCATCTGCATCAATTGCAAAATTAACTGTGTATCCTTCTGCTATTACTGCTTTAATTGCATTTGTTAAGTTTTCAACCTGTTGCTGGGTTGGAGGATTATTAGTCCCTGTAGTGGTATTTATTATTGCGCTTACATTTAGCACATATCCATCCTTTACCCTGTATAACGGAGCTTCTCTCCATGCTGCTTCATCTCCCCAAGATATGGCATCTTGGTCATTGTAGGGCATTGTATACATTGTTGCTCCTCCCAAGCGGTATAGAACTAGCATATTTGCTATAAAACTAGAGCCGCTATCTGAACCACCATTGACCTTGTTGTATGTCCATGCAGGACTCATTAGATGATGTTTGTTGTATCCATAGTGAGCATCGGTCCAATTGTGAGTGTATGCCTGCAGCCATCCCTCGGTATAGTATGTGACAGCCCAAGCTGCACAAGAGCCCTGATGTCCTTGGTCACCCACAGCTGGAAATCTGGGATCTTTGGACAAATCAATCCTTGTTGGTAGGGATTTGGGGGTATACACAGAGTTTACAACCATTAAATTTCCCACGGCGTTATCAAGAGTTCTTTCAGATGGAGCTTTTAACCCTGTAAAATGCCCATCTGCTTCCATATTTTCTCCACTTAAACTTCTCGTTTTTTCCATCATAAACTTTGCATCTCCTTTATCAAAGTAGTGCCAGCTGTACGCAATAGGTGCATCCACGGGCTTAAAAAGCTTCTCCGTGGAGCTGTGGTTGTTCTCTGCAAACACTGCCATCGCTGAAAATCCACTTAGCAACAAGAAACCCATCACTACAATTACTATCAACGCTTTCTTCATTTTTAAGCACCCAAAACGGAGTATATTAAATCTTATTTAATATTTTTTCTATTGAAGCAATTTTTCCATTAATCTACTAATCTGAGAATTAAGATTTTCCATAATTTTTAAATTCTCTTCATGGGAAGTTTTTTCATCAACATAATTCACTACAACGCATATGGGCTGATAGTATAGTTCAAGTTCTTTGGCGAGTTTTGCCTCTGGAGCAACGGTCATACCTACAACATCAGCACCTAAAATTCTTAGCATATTAGCTTCGGCTGCGGTCTCAAACTGAGGGCCTTTCATAGTTGCGTATATTCCTCCTATAGGAATATTTAAATCCCGCCCTAATTTCTCTCGTAATTCTTTGCAAAATGGCTCATACATATTCACATGGTATGGCTCATCATCATGGTAAGTCCATATCTTGCCCGTAAAGTCAAGAAGATTTGAAGGCAAAACAAAACTTCCCGGCTTCAAAGAATCTCTCAATGAGCCCACCGTGCTTATTGCTATTATATCTTTCACATTCAACTCTTTGAAAGCCATTATATTTGCGTGGTAATTAACCTTGTGTGGTGGCTTTGGAGGTTTTCCATGCCTTGAAACGAAAACAAAATTATCCCCTTTCAGAACTTTTACATCTCCATAATCTGTCCTAATTATTTTTTCCTCGCCTTTTATTCCCTTTATCCCCTCGTAGAGCCCACTACCACCAATTATTCCTATCATTTTCTCAACTCTCCTAAGGTAGTTATGCGTTCAGCAAATGCGTTATGCTTATGTATGCTCTCCTCGCTCTCACTGCGCACAATTATTAAAACATCATCAGGAAGATGCCCATATTTTTTCAGAATTTTATGCAATATGTCTCTCACAACATCCTCAACAAATTTTGGATTCTCGTGGGCTCTAAGCACAACTTCACCCTCATCCCTGCGCTTTAGAATCTCGTAGGTGGGCGAGGAAACGGAATCTTCAATAATCTCAATCAAATCATTTGCCTCAATCTCATAACCATCTGGAACTTCAAGCATCACGGTAGCTAAATTCCTCTGATTGTGTGTTGGTACAGGAATCTTGTCAAGGAGTTCATCCTTGTATTTTTCCTTTAATATTGCGCGAACTGTTTCCATGGCGCATGGGCATGCGGTCATACCTACAACTTCAACCCCAACCATCTTCTTAACGCCGCTCTCATCTATCTTTGCCCTTCCTATGAGCCCGTATTTCTCTATTGTTTTTCTTCCCAAGGGAGTTCTTCTCTCAAGGAAGTAATCTGCCTTCAAATTAACCTCGGCGTATGTAGCATACTCATGCTTCTCCTTTACCTTTTTTACTATTCTACTTGCTAAATTTTCAATACCTGTGCATGGCGTAGTTATGCTCTCTTCCACGATTTCCGATATGACCTCTATATTGCGTGACATATCCGAGCCCTTCTTTGATGGGGGCAAATCAACAAATATGTCTATGGTAGTAACGAGGGTAACCGTCTTATCTTCCCTCTTAACAAATATTGGCTTGACCACATTCTTCACGCCTACACGGGTTATCTTGTACCTTTTTTCCGGCTGAAGACCTTGAACATCTGGATACATACTTGGAGATTGGCGCCTGGGATAAAAAGATTTTTGGATAGTTTTTTCTATGATGGGCTTTGTAATAATGAAGAAGACCCAGGCGCCAGAGGCAGAGATGCGAGCAGCTATGTTGGCGAAGGATAAAGGCTGGAAGATAGTAGAATTAGCACCGGAATCCCCATTGGGTGGTTGAGATATAGATGAGATACTGGAGATCAATAGTAAGTTATGGTATGGAGAAGTGAAGAGTGACATACCTGGAGGAGATATCAACAAGTGGTTAACTAAGACGGACAAGAAGGGTGGGAATTCGCTGTATAAATTGATGCACACCTATAAGAGGGTGTCAAATGCCAATTGGGAGTACAAGGGAAGAAATTTAGAAGAAAGCTTGGAGAAGTTGAAGACATACTACAAGATATACGGGCTAAATCCAGGGGAATTGGATAAAGAGAACTTTCAAAAGTGGATGTGTGATTATTGCAGGTATAAGGACATGTGCAAGGAGATGGAGAAAGAGGGCAAGGTTGAGATGGGAAAGGCAAGAAAGGAAGTTGAGATGTGAATTAGTTTAAATGAGTGATTAAATAAAAATGTTAAATATAATATAAATACTATTCTTCTTTTTTTGTTTTTATTCCATGCTCAATTAAGAATTCAGTATGAGCGTTTACTCTTTTCATTTCTAGTACGTATATTATTCCCATAACCAGTATTAATGCTGCTATTGCTATCATATTTTCCCATCCAAGTGTTTTTATATTTAAAGTTACTAAAAGCTCTCTAACTAATGCAAGTACGCCTATCTCTACTACATTTTTTATGTATACATGATGATTTGTGAGATACATTAAAAGAATCTCAAAAATCTCTAAAAAAATCAATATAACTACAATCTTCTGGAGTACATCTTCTGCATCAAATCCAGTGAAGAGGCTTTCTGAAAGGAGAATGACAAGATAAACTACATAGACCATAGTTATTATACCCAATGCTATTACAACTAAATCAAATACTTTGTTTAACCCACGCATAATTTCTTTTTCAATTTTAGTTAGATCCTTTTTCATGGAAATGCCTAGTTTAGTAAATATGTTGTGAGCTTAAATAAGTTTTGTTTGTATAAAAACTATTGGGAATTTTAGTAAATAGCAAATAATAAAATAGTATAATTCAATACAACTCTATGAAAGCAGGAGAGAACCCTCCAGAGGATGTGTATGTATTCATAGAAGTGCCAAA
>WAPW01000035.1 GCA_015520565.1 Candidatus Aciduliprofundum sp.
ACCCATTGTAGCTGGTTGAGCCTCTGCTATGGTTGAATACAATTTGCTGTGGACAAAATAACCTTGGCCACTTATTATTTTGCCCCATATATCTGGGGAGAATACATTGAGGACCACTGCCAAAGCTGTTACTATTATTCCACCGGTGAGGCATACAAATGGCCAAGGATACCTTGAAGTTAGCTCAAAGTACAGAGCTATGAACCAAGGGATTAGTATCATTATTAGAGGCACGCCATACCATGAAACTATTCTATGGGTTCCAAAGTACCAAGGAAATGCCATAAGAAATCCAAGTATCATGTATATTGTGGTGTACATTAAAATATGTAGGTTGGAGCGATTTCTTATTCTATTTACTATTAATTGTATAACCAAATATATGGCCAAAATGGCCAATGCATAGGTGTATCCCTTCCAAGCTAAAGCTAGAGCTCCTAGAGAAGCACCTGCAAGAGCGCTGTATATGATGGATTTCCTATTTTCTTTGAAGAATACCGAAAGCCCTTCTCTCGCCTCTCCTTTTTTAAACCAATCTTTAATCCAATTTTTGCTTTTTGTTGTTTTTAAAGCCATCAAGAAGAAATAGAACATCCATGTTATGAAGAATAAATCAAAGGCATCCCAGTCAGCTTGAGTGGCTACGCTTCTCATTATGTGGGCTGGCATTATTGCAATGAAAAATGCAGCCGCAATGCCCACTTTTCTATTAAATGCCTCCTTACCTAAAAGGTATACGGGTATAATTGTTAGGGTTCCCCATATTGCAGGAAAGAGAATGAGCATTAAAACTGCCGAATCATAGGCATTCAGGAATGGATAGAAAATCATACTGGCTAGTATGATAGCCCAATGAAATAGAGGAGGCCTAGGGTTATCTACACCCAAGGGGTAATTAAGCATAGGATCATTTAATAATTGATGTTTTGAAGTTAGAATATAATGGAGAATTCTCTCATGATAATATGAGTCAGATCCGCCAGATACAGAATAGCCGTACTGTAGAGAAGGTCCTATGGCCCAATACACTCTTATAAAAAATGCCAGGGCCATAATAGATGCCAGAGCCAACACGATAATCAATGTTTTTTTGTTCTCACCGAGCCAAGATTTATTCTGTAGCATGCTACATCACCGTTGTGGGTAGCGATATTACATTTCCTATAAAAAAGTTATTGTAATTCTTCGCAAAAGTTTAAAATAGCTGGTAAATTTGCCTCACTTATGGAGTTCTGGTACTCTGAGATGCATACCCAAAACATAAAGCTTGGATTTAGAATAAAAGAGGAAATTGAGCATGTGCGCTCTAAGTATCAAGATATTCATCTCTTAGGCACCTATGAGTATGGAAAATTGCTTGTCATAGATGGAACAGTTCAAATGACTGAGCGTGATGAATACATATACCATGAGATGATAGTCCACCCACCATTGCTAACTCATAAAGCTCCAAAAAAGGTATTGATTATTGGAGGGGGAGATGGGGGTGCTGCGAGAGAAGTTCTAAAGCATAAGGTGGATGAAGTTCATCTTGTTGAAATTGACGAAGAGGTTGTTAAGATTGCCAGAAAATATTTGCCTAGCGTTGCATCAAGTTATGAAAATCCCAAATTGCATTTGCATATAGAAAATGGGATAGAATTTATAAAGAAGAATAAAAATTTTGATGTTATAATAATTGACTCCACAGACCCAGTTGGTCCAGCTGAAGGATTATTCACAGAGGAATTCTATAAGGATATGAAAAGAGCCCTTACTGAGGGAGGAATTATATCACAGCAATGCGGTACGCCCTTTTACCATCCAGAGGAGGTATGCAAAGTTAGAAGCATTCTAAGCAATATTTTTGAGTATGTTGGGATATATCTTGCATATATACCAACTTATCCAAGTGGGATGTGGAGCTTTGTTATGGCAAGTGATGAAGAGATAAAGCTTAGAAGGCACTTAGATTTCAAAACGAATTATTTCAATGAGGAGATTTACTATTCATCTATGGTGCTTCCAAATTTCATAAAGGAAGAATGCGAGAAATACTAAGAATATTATGAATCTTGGGTCAATAGCATTTCCTTCAATTTTCACATCTCTCTCCACACTGACTTTATTTTCCCAGTAATCAATGGCAACGATTTTTATCTTATGCTTTCCGTGCCCCAATTTTATGTGAATAATTTGTTTCTTTCCTTCATAAATCTTCTTTCCATCCACATAAACCATATACTCTTTTATATTTCCAACACTCTTTGATAAATCTATTGTAAGCTCATTTCTCCCTTCACTTATATGAGCGAATATTATGGGCTTATACTCTCCATCCCAATCGTAATCAAATATTTTTGATAGATAACTTGCAGCTTCTTTGCTCTTTATTATCAAAGATACCTCTCTGTTTCTAAGCATAGAAGATATTCCAAAATTCATGCTTCCAAGGAGTGCAGAAGAATCGCCTATTATGAGTTTAGCATGCAGATATGGAATGTAGTGCTCGTATCCATCAAATAAACGCACATTCTCACCCTTTTTCTTGTATTGAACTAAAGCATAGGATGTTTTATTTCTTACCATATTCCACACATAATTGTCTATGTATAAAGCCTCTATTTTTATCTCTCTTTGCTTTGAAATATAATTTTTAAATAAAGAATAAGAGAAATCTGGTGCAATCAATGGCTCTATGTAAGCGCTGAGGTTTACATTTTCAAATATGCTCCTCCTTAATTCTATCCTATTTTCATTCCAGCTCACATTTTGAAAAGAACCAGAATAATTCTCTATATCTTCAACATTTTTAGAATCATCGTAAAATATCCTTGCCATGTAATTTGCAAATTCCTCGCTTCTTACAATTACCCCATAGCCCCTGTTACCGCAAGGGGATAGGGACGCTTCTCCAAAATTCTCCGTTGAGATTAATACCTTTTTGTTATCAACTATTATGAATTTTGCATGCAAGAATATGTATCTATCGTATATCCCTTTGGATGGCTCATTGACCATAAATTTTATGTTTGCCCCTCTTTTATATAATTTCTGCAAGACATATTTTTCCGAATCTTTGATGCCACCAATTGGAGAGCCATCTAAGAGTATGTTTACTCTAACCCCTTCTATCAATTTTTCTTCAAGCACTTTTTCAAGGGCAATGCTATCCATTGTGTAAGATTCAATAAGAATTTTGCTTTTAGCATTATTTACAAATCTCAAAACCTCTCTCCACTTATCCGGGTAAGGAAATATTTCCAAAGATGCTCTGAAGGTTTCTTGCTTGAAATCACTCTGGCCTATGACATGGTAAGTACTCCAATCCTTTGAGCTATTTGTATCTATGAGATTTATCCTTCTCAAGAGATGCCCCTCTGAGAGCTTTAAAGGCTTGCCATCCCATCCCGTTCCATTGTATTTTGAGTTGCCATAAATTACAATATCTAAAATTTTTGTGCTTTTGTAAAGGGCAATTTCGTCCCCTTTATTTGCTAAGGAGAACCTTCCCTCTTTGAGTTGAGAGTATGTGTAATTTGGGTAGAAACCCATAAATTGAAAGAAAGATGAAGAATTTTGAGCTATGTAGAGCTTTGAATTAGGTGCAATGGAGCCGTGAAGAACTAATCTTCCTTCAAAATCGGTGATATAGTAGCCATCTAAATTAACCCTTGTATTTGAGGGATTTATGATGCAAACATATTCCATATTTGTCCTTGGGTATGGATATGGGCTTGCCTCATAAATCAAAAGATGCTGCCTCTCATTCCCATTATATTCTCCGTGGGAGTATGGAATAAGAAGAATAACAAGAATTAAGAGCAATATGATTACTTTACTCTCCATTTTCTCTTCTTCTCTTCTAGCATATTTTGGTACTTTTCTCCTAGCTTGTATGAGATTTCTTCCAGTTCTTTTAGATTGCTCACAAATTCCCTCTTGCTCTCAGAGCTCATATATTCCTCAAATTTCAATCTTTTTCTAGCGGTGTCAAATATAAACCAAGCCCCTATGATTGCTATGATTATCCCTATTATCAAGAACCAATAATTCCAGTTTCCTGCCCATGCTGTTAGGTAATCCATACCTGTGTCTTTTTCTATAAATCCTGTGGACTGCAAAACCCAGTATCCTCCTGTGATGATCCAGTAGATGCCCAAAATTAAAATTGCTACTCCTATATGTAATCTATACTCCCTCACTTTACTCCATGACATTAAAAAGAGAAAGCGCTGCATTAATAAAGTATTTTCGCTCAAAAAGATAAAAATTTTAGAAGGAAAAACTCTCTCCGGGCTTTAGGATTATTAATTTTATACCCTCTTTTTCAAGCTCTTTTCTCATTTCCTCTGGTTCTGCCTGTATCGGAGGCCAAGTGTTGTAGTGCATTGGAATGACATACTTTGGCTTGATCCACTTTGCCGCAATTGCCGCTAATTTTGTATCCATTGTGAATAACCCTCCTATGGGTAATAGGGCTACATCGGGCTTGTATATTTCCCCTATGATTTTCATATCTCCGAAAAGCCCTGTATCACCTGCGTGATAAACCTTCTTTCCATTTATCTCAATGATGAACCCTGCTGGTAAGCCGCCATCGTAGGAGAAATTGCTTTCCGTAATGCCTGCAGAATGAAGAGCTGGAACCATGGTTAGTTTTATTCCGTTTTGCTCGTATGTGCCGCTGAAATTCATTCCCACTGCATCTGCGCCCTTTGAAGAGATGTATTGAGCTAATTCATAAATTGCCACAATGGGAACATTTTTTCTCTTTGATATGAATATTGCATCTCCAAGATGGTCTCCGTGCCCATGCGTCACAGCTATAATATCGCAATCAATATCGTCTGGCTTAACAGGTGCTGTATCATTGCCTGTTATGAATGGGTCAACTAGAACCTTCTTTCCATCTTCCTCAATTAGAAATGCGGAGTGCCCAAGCCAAGTTACTTTCATTTTACATCACCTCTGGCAAATATCTCTTTATTCAATTTTAATTTTTCCTTATTAAATTAACTTTAAAATTCTCCAAAAAATTTAAATAATTTTTAAAGATAGCAACCTAGTTAATGTGAAGGACATACGGGGCAGGGCTCCAGAGGAGGTGTATGAGGAGTTGAGAGGTCCGGGAGATGCGAGCGGTCGAGTGATAATCGAGTTCCGCACGGAGAACAACCCCAAGATATTTGACAAAATATGGAGCGACCCCCAGTATGATCCAGTTCGTAATGATTGGTACTATCCCTACACAGGAACGGGGTTCATAGCGAGCAAGGACGGGGAGATACTGCCGGAGTACTACATAGAGGCGTTTGTAGAAAATGATAAAGTATACCAAGATACGGGAGTGTTGGGAATAAAGCTAATACGTGAGAACAGCAATCACTTAGAGATTTACTCTATAGGGTGGTGAACTATGCCAATCTTTAAGGTATGTGGAGAATATCTATACGGTGATACTTGGGATAGTAAGATTGGGGTTGGGAGCCTTATTTACGAAAGGGTAGAGCGCCTGAAAAAGAAAGGGTTCAAATGCAGTGAGAGGAAATCTGAGGAAGACCCAGAGGGAAATCTGATGATCGAGTGTTATCTGCTATTGCCTCTGGAAGAGCAGGAGGACCCTGAGCTGCCAAAAAAATACCCGGGGATGTATTACTGGGTGTGGTACAACGGGGCATTTTTCGAGGTTTACGGAGAGACGGAGAAATATTTGTATGTGAAAGTTGACGAATCCGAATTCAAGCAAGCGGAGGCTCTGGGTATAGAGTGGGAAAAGATAAAGGGGGATTACAGGAAGGATCCAGAGATAGGGATGTGGTGGCTTAAGAAAAATGATGTGAAGATGCCTGACGAGTTTGGTAAGGGGAAATATGTGTACCTGAAGATATGTCCGCCGTTTTACAGAGACATATGTGAGGTTATAGAGCGTGATGGAGATTATATACGGGTGAGGTGCAGAAAAATATACGCGGTTGATGAGAATCAAAGGGACAAACTTTATGATGAGTTTCAGGAATATATAAGAAAGGGCACGTTTCCGTGGGAATCGGAATGGATGGCGATAAAAGAGATAGCAAAAGAAATTAATTCGAGCATGTGGAAGGAGGGAAAATATGACCTGTATATCGAGGCAACATTCAATTTAAAAGTGTTAAGAAAATACAGGGCAATGGTGCGAGATAAGTACTTTGGTACACACTATCTAGATTTCTATTTATATGGGGAAGAAGATGTACCTTACAGGCTATGAGAGGTGGAAAAGATGGGATTGTTGAGAAAGAAAAAGAAGAAGGAAGCGCCGTTGAGCGTGGAAGCGATAAACAAGCTCCTGATTGAGATGGGGCATTTGAAGATAGTGAGCGAAGAGGATGACTTGGCAAAGAAATTTTTCAAGGTGATGGGCGATAGGAAGAAGGGAAACAAAGAAGTTCTGAGGTTGTGGAAAGAGCTCATGAAGAGAGGCGAGCGTGTGTACAGGGTGGCGGATGTGGGCAGGGATATTCGCAGCTTTGCGGATTCTATAGGATACGACAACGATGGGAGGGAGATAAAGGGAAAGGGTATATATGTGATAATGGGAGTTCCCGCGGAGGATGATGTGTACGCAGAATTCGGTGAAGGACAGGAAGAATTGACAGGCGAGAAGCCGAAATACCCGTACACGGGAAGCGGGTTCACGGTGACGGGGGATGGCTCGCTCATACCTGAGCTGTATCTGAAAAAATCGTACAATCCAATTATGATTCTGGTGCATAAGATAAACGCAAATGGCAAGATGGAGGGAGAGTTCCTGAGGATATTTGGTAACTGAATCAAAAAATAATCCAACGTCTTCCGCTCCACGTGGGAAAAACTGGACGGCGTGGAGGGATTCGAGAGGTTGAGGAACAGCTTTAAGAAGAAGTTTAGGGCTGACAGTTGGGAAGGTTTATCTTCTGAAGATATTTTAACGAGGACACAATCCTATGAAGCTGAAATCCGAGCAGTGATGTTAGCGGAGGATAAAGGCTGGAGGATAGTCGAATTAGCACCGGAATCCCCATTGGGCGGTGGGGATATAGATGAGATACTGGAGATCAATGGTAAGTTATGGTATGGAGAAGTGAAAAGCGACATACCGGGAGGAAATCTTAATAAATGGTTGATGACGAAAAATAAGAGGAAAAACACGCTGTATAAGTTGATGAATACTTACAAGAGAGTCTCGGATTCCAATCGGGAGTATGAGGGAATAAAAAGGCTAAAGATATATCTACCGGAGCGGTATGCAGGATACCGGAGTGAGATATTGAACAGGATAAAGGAGTACAAAGGTGAGTTAGGAATGAAAGACTGGAATATAGAGTTGGTATTCTTTGGAGGAATGTGAGTATGGCTGGGAGAGGATATCTGGGAATGATATTCGTATTTAACGATGAGAATGAGTTGGATAGAGCAATCTACAATGCTGCCGAAGCAGGAATTAAGCTTGGATTGGAATGGATTGATGAGGCGTTGTGTTTAAGAGTGAGGTGGAACGGAAAAAATTATGGTGTGGAAGAATATAGCAAAAAAGATATTGAGTGGCTCAGCGGATACAGTGGCGCAGACTGGCTTATTAATGTGAAGCCTGTTAAAAAATATGCAATTGATAGTGAAAAACTAAAGGAGTTGATAAAGGAAGTAAAAGATGATGGAATTGTACTCTATAGTGCACCATTTCCACCCAAGAAGTATTTAAATAAGTATGGTGTAAAATATAGCAGAGAAAAACCGTGGTTAATGACACATCAAGAGGGAGGAAGCAGTATAGTGATTTACAAAGATACTGATATAAAGCCGCTGCTAATTTTGGATTTCTGGAGTGTGTATAGATACATAGAGGATTCAGATCCACCACTTAGTAATGCAGTAGAAGATTTCCTCGTTGACTTAATGCGAGACATAGTTAAGGCCACGGATCCAGAGTACGCGTACTTTGATGAGAATGAGTATGTGCCGTTAGAGAAGGATCCAGTGTGTGGAGATATGGAGGGTTTAATGGGAAGGACGAGGTATCCAGATATGGATGTGATTTACGTATTGGAGAGTGATCTTTTAGCGATAAAAAAGAGTTATTTGGAGAAGTGGATAGGAAAAGAAGGAATAGAAGAAATAAAGGGTGGGCAGAATGTTTGCAGAGATGGTAAGGCGAAGATAGAGGATCTTGGTAAATGGTTCATGATGTATTGCGAGGGAGTATCATATCTATATTATTTCCATTACGAGGATAGGAGAAGGACTAAAGAAGATAGGAAGGTACTTGAATTAATGAGGGAGTGTAGAAGGGAAAAGAGTGTAGGGATATATGGGATATGTGGAGATAACGAAAGAGGATACACATTGAAAGTGTCATCACTGAAGAGATATAGTGATGGAGAGATTGAGGAATTTATAAAGGATATGGCACGCAAGAAAGGTTTGAAAATTAAAGAATTGATAATTTCCTAAAAAATGATAAACATCTAAAAGGAATTTGGGAAAAATTAGGAAAGCATTGAAAATCAATAAAAAGAAAAATAAAATTTGATTTAAGAATAAGCTTTTTCTAAGAACTCTGATTCATCAAGGCCCTTCTCTTCCTCTTCCTCA
>WAPW01000036.1 GCA_015520565.1 Candidatus Aciduliprofundum sp.
ATTCTGGATATGCGTCTTCAAAAATTAACCTCTATGGAGATTGATGCACTAATTGAAGAGAACAAAAAATTGGAGGAGGATATTGAGAATATGGAATCTCTCCTTGCAAGCGAGGAAAAGAGATACGGAGTTATCAAAGAGGAGCTTTTAGAGATAAAGAATTTATATGGGGATAAGAGAAGAACGGATGTTTATAAAGGCTCAATTGAGCGCAGGGACATAGAGGATTTAATACCAAATGAGGAAGCAGTTATAATTCTAACTGAAAAGGGATACATAAGGAGATTGAAAGTTGATGAGTACAGGGCTCAAGGACGCGGCGGTAAGGGAGTTATGATAAATTATGGTGAGGGGGATTTGCCCAGAGATATTATAACTGCAAATCTACACGATTACCTAATGTTTTTCACGAAGAATGGCCGAGTTTATTGGCTCAAGGCGTACGAGGTGCCTGAGGGAACGAGGAGAAGTAGAGGGAGGGCGTTGATAAACATCATACCAAAACTTGGAAGTGATGTAATTCGCATGCTATCCCTAAACGATTTCTCAGGATACTTGTTTTTCATAACGAAGAAGGGGATAGTGAAGAGAACAGCTTTGGAGGAATTTTCAAACCCAAGAAGCACAGGAATAAGGGCAATAATATTTGATGAGGATGATGAGTTAGTTGATGTGAAAATCACCCATGGCGGAGAGGATATATTCCTATTCACGAAGTACGGAAAGGCAATAAGATTCAGCGAAGATGATGTTCGTGTAATGGGCAGAGTAGCTAGGGGTGTTATAGGCATAAAATTGCAGGATGGAGATGAGGTCATCTCTTCTGCCGTAGAATCTGAGGGGCCCTATGTATTCTCCGTATTAAGCAGTGGGTATGGAAAGAGAACTCCCATAGGTGAGTATCGCAGAATAAGGAGAGGTGGAATGGGAGTTAGAAATATAAGCATAAGAAATGCAACCGTTGTAAAAAGCTTGCTAACCAATGAGGAAGATGAAGCATTGCTCCTTACAAAGAATGGAATGAGCATAAGAATAAAGCTGAGGGATGTTTCCGTGATGGGCAGAAATGCAAGGGGAGTCAAACTTATAAAGCTAGAAGAGGGAGATGAAGTGGTGAATGTAGCAAAGCTCTAATTATTTATGGAGTAATCCCAGAGATAATCCTCATAATCTACAATTTTTTTCCATCTTTCTTTGCATTGGCAATTTAAATTTTCAAGGGCTGCTAAATTTTGAGTTAGAGAGAACTTTTCAATGGCTTTGAGAACTCTCTCATCGCATTTGCCGCAGTTGTGAGCACCCCTGTTTTTCCCTCCAGCAGTTGGGAAAGATACTACATCCACATCCAAATTAGCAGTTCTTTTTAGAACTTCAACTACACTCCATAGCCAAGGGGCCCTGTACTCTCCCCTGCGCCACAAATATTCCACGAGGGTATAATTTTGTATGTTCATAGGATTTACAGATACGATTTCAGAGTATTGGGAAGCGAATTTCACAGAGTATATTGCCTCTTCAATTGCCTGCCTCTCGCTCATAAATGGGGGTTTTAAAAGGATGTAAGTTTTTATGGGTATATTAAAAATCTTCAAAATTTCAGCAGCTCTAACATAATCTTCCACCTTGAATCCCTTGTTTATTCTCCTTATCAAAGTTTCATTATTAGCACTTTCAAGCCCCAGAGCAACCATTATATTCCCCCTTTCTGCAAGCTCCTTTGCCTTCTCCATCGTCACATACTCTGGCCTGCTCTCCACGATTATCCTCTTTGCCGATGAGAACTTATCGTATAATGCGTTTTGAATCTTAGGAGGAACTTCCCAATCATCCAAGAAAGAGCCAGAGGTGAATACTTTTACAACATCTTCATTTCTATATTTTTCAAATGCCTCATTGATTTGATTTATCAAATCTTCCTCCTTCATTCTTGGATTTGTGTCATTGAAATATCCGCACATGGAGCATCCAGAGTGATATGCCCATCTACAGCCCTTGGTGCGGAGAATTATAACAAAAGAATCAACAATCTTTCCTTGAAATCTATCCTTCTCACTCCACACGGAAATTAGATTTCTTTTATCCTCTCTCTTTGCTCTTTTTCGCAATTCTCTAATGAATTTTTGAAGATCCTCCATTGAGGGAAAATTGGGAAATAACATAAAAACTTATTTACGCAAAACCATTTACTCTTATGGAGCTCCTTTTAATCTCTTGGAATGTGAACGGAATTCGCGCTTGTGTGCGCAATGGGTTTCTTGATTTCTTGGAAAAGTACAAGCCAGATATCTTGGCTTTGCAGGAGATAAAGGCCACTGAGGATAATGTACCTATGGAAGTTCGCTACTATCCTGACTATCACAAGTATTGGAATCCCGCTAAAAAGAAGGGATATGCAGGTACTGCGCTATTCACAAAGATTAAGCCATTAAATGTTAAATTTGGAATAGGCGAGGAAAAATTTGATTCTGAAGGAAGAGTTATAACTGCAGAGTATGAAAAATTCTACCTTGTAAATGCATACTTTCCAAATTCTCAGCATGGTTTAACTCGCTTAGATTTCAAGATTGAGTTTGATAAATTAATCCACTCTTATCTCAACGAATTGAGGAAGAAAAAGCCGGTAATTCTATGTGGAGATTTCAATGTTGCCCATAAAGAAATAGATTTGGCAAATCCAAAGCAGAATGTTAAGAATGCTGGCTTCACTCCTCAAGAGCGTGCTTGGATGGATGAGTTTCTGCAGGATGGGTATATTGACACATTTAGAATGTTTACAAAGGAAGGAGGGCATTACACTTGGTGGACATATAGGTTTAAAGCGAGGGAAAGAAATATAGGATGGCGTGTGGATTATTTTATTGTTAGCGAAGAACTAAAAGATAAAGTGAAAAAATCTTGGATTATGAGCGAAGTTTATGGCTCAGACCACGCACCAATTGCTATGATAATTGATATTTAAAGTTCTTTGTAAAGTGGAGATTTTAGAACTCTCAAATTTAGCTCGCTATCGCTTAGCTCGCAGATTTCATCAAGCAGTTTATTTAATGTATCTTCAACATCTTTTGGTAGATTCACGGGGATATCTTCTTTGAGAACTATGTATCCGTATGGTTTTGCCTTTACCTTCTCCACAGGCAATTCTTTCATTATCTCCGCCAATTTATTGCTTGTAAATCCATACTCTGTTTTTTCATAATCCAAAGAGGTTAGCTTTTTTCCCGTCTTCTTTATGTACTCCATATCAAGAAGTGCCAGTATTCTACTTATGTGAAATGTGTGCAAACCCTCACACTCTTTTAGCAAATATACAATAAGGTCTTTTTCAATCATTTAACCACCCCCTAACTATTTGAGCAATTCTTTTTATCTCCTTACTTGCGGGAGAATCTGGAGCGTATTCTACCAAGGGCCTCATACTAGCCAAGGATTTTGGTATGGAAGGGTCGTAAGGAATGCGCCCTATTATCTCCACATCATTTTCCTCGGCGAATTTTTCAATTCCTTTGTATCCAGGGTTCATTCCATCCTTGTTGATTATAATGTAAGAAGGAATTCTGAAATGCTGTGCGAGCCAGTAAACTCTCTTTAAATCATTCAAGCTTGATGGGGTTGGCTCTGCGATTAAAAGTGCCTTATTAGCTCCACTCAAAGAGGCAATGACTTGGCATCCTATTCCTGCGGCAGAATCTACAATCACATGCTCTGCTTTCCCCTCTTTTACCCATTCTTTAGCAATATTTTTCTCCTCAGTTACTAACTTTCCACTATTTGGCTTGCCCACATCAAGCTCTGCGCTTACCAATGGCCCATACTTTGTGTTTGCGGTTCTAATCCATCCAGAAACTGTATCACTTATGATTATTGCTCCTTCAACTGGGCAAACTGCCTTGCACGCGCCGCAACCTTCGCATAGATACTCCTTAATCTTATGGGTCTCATTTTCCACATAAATGGCTTCATATATGCAAACATTGTCGCAAACTCTGCAATTTATGCATTTATCCGTTATGGTTGCCCCCTTTGCGGCTATAACATCCCTTTCAGAATCCCATTTTTCAACATTTAGTACGAGATGTAGATTTGGAGCTTCTGCATCTGCATCAACAGCTGCAATTTTTAGGTCTTTTAGGAGAGAAATCAAGGAGCCCGTAAAAGTGCTCTTTCCCACGCCTCCTTTCCCGCTAGCTATTACGATTTCCATTTAGAACACCTCCTCAATGCGCTTTGCAATGTCCTCAAATATTTTTGTAGCTCTGCTATCTGGGAATTTTTCCACCACGGGCACACCACTCACATAACTCTTCAATATCTCATCAAGCATGGGGATCTCAGCTATGATTTCGGCATCGTAATTTTTCAAAATATCTTCGTGTGAGATGCTCCCAATATCGCTGCGATTTATAACTACCCAAGCTTTTAATTTCAATTTTTTAAGGAGTTTTAGAATCATTTCCAAATCATGCCTACCAAGAGGAGTTGGTTCTGTTACAGTTATAACCACATCCGAATCTTCTATTGCCGCTGCCACATGATTTCCAGTTCCGGGCATGGTATCAAAGAGGTAGATGTTTGCATCAATATTCATAGCCCTCTGTCTTGCAGCGAGCACAGTAGGATAAGAGCGCTCTTCACCCTCGCCAAGGACTCCTGTAACGAGTTCTAAATTATCCCTAACTTTCGTTCTGTATGTGTGCCCCACAAGGCGATAATCATCCAGTATGGCACCCTCTACGGGGCATACTAACTGGCATGTACGGCATCCCGAGCATAGGGTAGGCATCAAGAAAGGATATCCTTCTTTGAACTGCAAAAGGGCATTCTCAGAGCAGTTTTGAACGCATAATCCGCATTTTGTGCATTTGCTATAATCAAATTTTGGCTTGAATAGTTTTACATCCTCTTCATTTTCAAGATTTGCTGAGAGAAGAATATGGTCGTTGGGGCATTCTACATCGGCATCCACAAATACAACCTTGTACTTCTTTGATAATAGCAATGCCAAATTCGTAGCTACTGTACTCTTTCCAGTGCCACCTTTTCCGCCAGTTACGGTGATTTTCATAGCTCTCACCGCTTGCGCCTTCTCCATCCATGACCTCTGCCTTGACCCATTCCTCTGCCCATGCCTCCTCCTATTCCTCCTTCTTCGGAAACAGATGCAATGGGCAGTTCTCCCTTTATATACTTCTCAACAGCCTCTTTTACCTTTATTTCTGGAGAGGTGCGCATCTCTACGCCACCAAGGGTTAAAACTTGGGCAGAATTTGGGCCTATTGCTCCGGCGATTAGAACCTTGCATCCTTCATTAACAACAGCTTGTCCTGCTTGCATTCCTGCACCGCTTGCAGCCGATGCTCCAGGATTTGGTATAACATAAGCATCCTTTATGGAATTTCCTTCAACTTCAACTACTGTGAATGTTGGGCACCTTCCAAACTGCATGCTCACTGTATCTTCAAGCCCACCATTTGAGTTTGATGCTATACATATTTTCATTCGGCTCACCTAAATGGTGATATGCGCTAAGTTTATAAACCTTATTGGATATTTTTGTGGACTCTGAAAAATTTAAATACTCTTTTCCTTTCATCCCATTGTATGAGAAAGTGGATACTTGCATTAGCTTTGATGTTTCTGGTAATTGTGTCCTCTGTATCTGTGATGGGGGCACCACCTATATCCGGCAAGGGTAAATCAAATTATCCCACTATAACTGTGATATTTTCAGATGGTAAAGTTTATGATATAACTGGTAAGATGTGGGCCACATCTATAATACCCTATGTTGAAGGAAGAATTAACGGTTATAATTGGGAGCAACATCCAGATAAATCTCAGTACATATTCTTTGATAAAGCATTAAAAGGGTTAAATCCCTACGGCTTGGATTTTGTAAATGCCATGTCCAGTGCTACCTACGAACAATTTAAGAAGGATATGTTTGTAGTTTTATCAATGGCTCTGAATAAAACTGCCAATATGGACTCTGACCATGATGGATATACTAATCTCTACGAGTTAGAGCATGGAACCTTGCCGGGATTTGCAGATAGTCATCCAGGAATGAACAAAAAGACATATTGGCAAGCCAATGGGGGTTATATAGTCATAGGAGCTTTGATGCTTTCCATATTCGTTCTCTACTTCGTTTTCAACAAAGAGAGCGAGAAGGAAAAAATCTAAAAATAAACCCATCTCCTTTCAATTCTTTTAAAATTGTAAAATGTCAAAAATAGCATAAATGCTGCCGTGATTGCCACGGTGATTATTGAATAAAATGAAGCTTCAAAAGTGCTTATAACTAAAATCATTCCAGGAATTATGCTGTATACGCTGAATTTTAAAACTATTCCAGGGTTGAAGAGCAAGCTTGTTATTTTTGGGCCCGCTATGTAGGCTGTTATGGAGAGAAGGTATACGCTATTCAAGTAAAACAATCCCAAGCTAGCAGGGAGAAGATTCAAGGAATTTATGCTAAATCCAACAATTATTGGGATTGAAATTAGAGATATGAGGATGAGATAAGAGGCAATATGCGTTTTAATAACATCCGAGGCCTTGAGAGGTAAGGATTCGTAGTATCCAAAATCTTCAAGAATGGTGAGCCAGCTGTAGATAACTGCGGAGAATATGGAAAGCATAACAGCCATGCTCATTGGGTTATAAACGCTCTTTCCCATACTCATATTTATTATTTTCACAAAAATTAGGAGCAAGAGCATGGGGAGAAAGTATGTGAATAGAGATTTTACAATTATACCCCCTCGCATTACATCCTCCATCTCTTTTGCGAGTTTTATATCCTTGAATATTTTTTCATATTTTCTCAGAGCCATACCTTTCTTTCTTAATACATCCTTCAACTCGTTGGGGGTTAATAAATATGCGGCTATTGAGAATATTGCAATGAATACAAGCGAGATTAGAAGCCATTGCGAGTTTTTGCTTATTTGGAATAAAGCTGGAGGGAAAGGAGAAATTGAGAGCATGACGAGGGATAAGTAAATTAAGAGAGATGAAAGAAGAATGTAGTAAAGAACTCTTCCTCTGTACCATAGAGAGAATGAAAAATAGCCAAGAGAGTAGCCAAGAAACATTGAAATAAAAATTGTGAGGGAGAAAATTAGAATTTGATAAATGCTCAATTCTGAGAAGGGCATGGATATAGCCAAACCAATCATTGTTGGGATTAGAAATAGGAGGGTATAATAGATAACATCCCTCAAAAATAGGTAAAAATAATTTTTCTTTTGAGATACAGGAAGATAGGGTATCATGGTTGTAATGGATGCTCTCTCCTTGCTCCTCCCTAAGAATTCAAATGAGCTCACTCCAAACCCATATATGAATGTACTCACTGTGTTTATTATTATAAATTGCTTGTACGGGAATATTGCAAAGATCTCATTTAAAAAAGAAGTTCCAACAGCAACGAAGAATATTATATATAATGGAAAAATTATAAGAGAGTACTTCTTTGCAATGGATGCGTGTCTTCTGTACTCTTCAATTAGATAATATTTAATCATTTTCAAATTCCCTCAGGAATATTTCCTCCAAGTTTTCAAGCTCATCTACAAATTTTATGATTTTTCCATTTTTTATTATACCTACCCTTGTGCAAATCTTCTTTGCAAGTTCAATTATGTGGGTAGCCATAAATATGGTATTTCCTTTTTTTGCATAGGAGATTATGTACTCTCTAATCTTCTTTTGATAAATAGGGTCAAGATTTATGAAGGGCTCGTCTAAAAAGAGCAATTTTGGTTCGTGTATGAATGCTGCAGAGATCATCAATCTCTGCTTTGTTCCTTTAGATAAATCCTTGCATACATTCTTTCTATAGTTTTCCAAATCAAATTCTTCTATCATCCTCTCCACTGCGGAATCCTCTAATTTCCTTATTTTTGCTACAAAGTAAAGATATTCCTCCACAGTGAGGTAATTTGGAACACTTTCGTTCTCTGGTACTATCCCAACAAGTTCTCTAACCCTTATTGGTTCTTTTAGGGGATCTATCCCTGCTACTCTGATTTTTCCTTTCGCAGGGGTTTGCCCCGTTAATACTTTTATGAGCGTGGTTTTTCCAGCCCCATTTGGCCCCAGTATTCCAAAAATCTCACCCCTTTTCACTTCTAAATTTAAATCTTTGAGCACATGGTTATTTCCGTACCACTTGTTTAGGGAATGCACTGAAATCATATGGGAACCCTTCTACCTGAGCTATCCCTCTTATACTTTCCTAAATCTTCCATCTTTACAAGCTCTTTCTCGGAGAATACGGGGCCATCAACGCATACCCTGTATCCATTTATACTGCAAGAATCACAAATTCCTATGCCGCATTTCATCAATCTCTCTAAAGATGCTTGCACTTTTATTCCCCTTTCAATTGCCATATCTATTATCTTTCTCATCATAATCTCTGGACCGCATGTGTAAATTATAGAGTAATCTCTCTTCTCCATCATATCTTTTGCGAGATCCGTGGCAAATCCCTTGAATCCTGCAGAGCCATCATCTGTTGCGATATACACATTTCTATCTTTGAATCTATCTAAAAAGAGAAGCTCATCCTTTGTGCGAGCTGCTATTATGATATCTCCTTCAACTCTTTCAATCAATGGGCCAAGGGTTGCCATCCCACTACCGCCCCCGATTATCAATGCATAACCATTTTCAATTTTGAATCCTCTTCCATAGGGGCCTCGTATCCATAGCTTGTCCCCTTCTTTCAACTTGTGCATCGCAGTTGTGCCTTTTCCAATTCTTTTGACTGTAAATGCCTTCTTATTGCCTATGTGAGATATGCTCATTGGGAATTCATCCACTCCTGGAAGCCAGATCATGTAGAATTGCCCCGGCTTCGGTTTGCTATCGTCCTTGAAGAAGAATGTCTTAATCGTTGGTGTCTCCTCTTTTATTTTTTCTATTTTTACAACCCTATACATCATCTCACCTGTGCTATTCCAACCATTTGGGAGATTTTAGAATATCCATTCTTCCTCATCCAACCTTCCATCTCCTTCGCAATTTCCTTGAATATTCCTATCCCTCTCGTGTATATGGCAGTACCTATCTCCACGGCAGAGGCACCTGCCATTATGTACTCTATTGCATCCCTTCCATTTTCAATTCCGCCAACTCCAATTATTGGCTTCCCCACTTCCCTATAAACTTCATATACAGCTCTTATTCCAATGGGCTTAATTGCCTTACCGGATAATCCTCCAAACACATTTTTTAGCACGGGTCTCTTTGCATCAATATCAATTGCCATGGCTTTTAGAGTGTTTATTAATACGAGAGCATCTGCATTCTCCACTGCTTTCGCTATTTCCACGATATTGCTCGTATTTGGGGTTAATTTTGCCCAAACAGGTATTTTTATCTCTCTCTTCACAGAATCAACTATTTCTTCTACCAATTCTAAATCTGTGCCAACCTCCATCCCATAACCCTTAGCATGTGGGCAGGATAAATTCAATTCAACAGCATCTGCACCATAATCTTCCATCTTTTTAGCGAGGTACGAAAATTCTTCAGGGTTGGAGCCGAATATGCTTCCTATTATCGGCACCCCGCCCTTTTTTGCAATTTTTATCTCATCCTCATAATTTTCAATTCCCGGATTTGGAAGGCCCATGGCATTGAGAAGTCCGCAGGGGAGTTCATAAACAACAGGATTCTCATATCCCTCTCTTGGCTCTTTGCCTATGGATTTTGTTACTATGCCTCCAGCACCACTCTTTGCAATTCTTAGCATTGTCTCTCCTGCCTCATCCAAAATCCCAGATGCAAGAATAAGTGGATTTTTGAAATGTAATTTGCCAATCTCTACATTGAGCATATTAAGATTAAGGGGAAATGCATATTAAATCATTTCGTGAGCATATTTACAGCATCCTGAATAGCTCTATTTGCTATTTTCTCCTTTATTTCAGCTCTTTTTCCTTTGAACACATGTTTTCTCACTTTTACCTCTTCTCCTATCTTTACACCTATATAAACTAGCCCTACTGGCTTATCCTTTGAGCCCCCCGAAGGCCCAGCTATGCCTGTAGTGGCTATTGCCACATCCGATTTGAATAATCTGCTCACTCCAATTGCCATCTCCCTTGCGCATTCTTCGCTTACTGCACCAAAATTCTCCAAGGTCTCTTTTTTAACTCCTAGTATATTCATTTTTATCTCATTGCTATATGCTATAACTCCGCCTAAAAAATAAGAGGATGCACCGGGCACATCGGTTATCTTGCTTCCTACCAATCCTCCTGTGCAGGACTCAGCCACAGCTATTTTTAATCCTCTCTTCTTCAAAATTTCTCCTATTTTCTCTTCACTCTTCATCACTCTCAGCCAACTCCCTCAAACGAGAAATTCCATCGATTTCTTTTATTGTTCTTGCAACCATCTCTGGCACGAATTGTTCCCATGGCTCCCCGTGTATTATCCTCCTTCTTATCTCCCTGCCAGAGTACTTCTTTCTATCGTAGAATGGTGGAGTTTCAATCTTGTATCCTCTCTCTTCAAATAATCTCTTTATTAAGGGATTATTGGCGAAAACAACATCAAACGGTGGGGCTATACTCTCCACATGGGCAACCCATATTGAATTGCGATGCAGGTCTTCTATTGGCACCAAATAATAATTGTGAATTCCCTCGGCTTCCAAGCTTCTTGAAATCATCAGATGTCTTTCCCCTGCGGTAAATGGGTTCTCTATGGTATGAGAGTACTGGGCACTCCCTATACCTACAATTACATCCTCATACTTTGAAACTATGTACTTTATCACCTCTAGATGCCCCTTATGGAATGGCTGAAATCTTCCAATGATTAAAGCACGCATATTTGTAAATCTCTTTATATGAAATAAACTTTTTCAAAACCCTTTTCTTAAGAAGAAAAGTGTTTTATCCTAAAAGAAATAGGCGCCATTGCGAAGAGGTAAGCTTACATCTCGCTAATAGTTGTTTAATTTACACTTCCTCTTTTTAAATCTCTAGATAAGTCCTTTTCAAACGGCTTTCTTTCAAGCAAAACCACCTTTTCAGGAACCACCGGCGAGTTCCTTTACCTCCTGCAACCAATTTTAAAATTATTCTTTGGGGGTAAACGAGCATCGGAAGATGTGAGCACGCCCTGCTTTGCAGGGCTATGACACCTTTTCTAAAAAGGACTTATTTCTTTCCGGATGAAACCGCTTTCTTTTTTTAAAGAAAGGGGTTCAGTGGGGCCGACCGGATTTGAACCGGCGACCTCCCGGTCTCTGAAAGCCCCCTTTTACGGGTAAAGCCGCTTTTTTAAAGGGGCTTCTATCAGCCGGGTGCTCCAACCATGCTAAGCTACGGCCCCGTGCGGAGTGTGTATTATTTTTCCCTATTTAAAACTTTTTTGCTTAAAATGAGGCACCGAAGAACACGCTTATTATGTACCCGAATAGATAGGAAAGTCCTGCGGCTCCTAAGCCAAGCACTACCATCTCCGCAACTTTCCTTTTTATGGATATGCCCGACATGACGGAGATTATGGATGAAACTATGGCTAGGGCTAATCCTGCTAGGAGGATTGAGAACGGTAGGGCTATGTAAGAAGTTGGTGCGAAAAAATATGGGAGAACTGGGAAGAATACCCCAAGAATATAAGCTAATCCAGTATAAAGGGCAGCCCTTCTTTCATTAGTTTCATCCTTTGGAATAATATTTTCTGGTTTTCCTTTTTTTACTATATACTCTGCTGCCTCATCGGAAACTTCCTCAGCTAGACCCATTTCCTCAAGCTTCTCTTTAACCTCCTTTTTTGCCCTTTCAGATGATAGGGAGAATACAATGCTCAATCTTTTCCTTGCCCCCTCATTTACTTGCCTTTGAGAACGAACTGAGACATAGGCACCTATACCCATGGATAGAGAGCCAGCAACGCCCACGATCAAACCACTCAGCCCGACTATGATTGGAGCGTTTACATATACGGCTGATAATCCAGTAACGGCTCCTAAGAGCTCTACAAGGCCATCATTCATTCCCAATACGAGATCTCTAATGTTCTCAGCATGAAGCAATTTTTTCTCTTTCTTAAATATTTTCTCGTGCTCCAATTCATCAAGGATTATATTTCCAAGCTCTTCTTTTTCCTCATTACTCATCTCATAATTTTCATAGAAATCATAATAAGTTAGAATTGTGGATGATTCTGTTGATTCAAATAAAGATACCATATACACAGAGCCAAGAAATAACCTTAAGAAATTTATAGAAAATTTTCTAAATGCACCTAGTTTAAAATCTTTTACTTCTCCTCCTCTTTTCTCTATGAATCTTTTCCAGAATTCAGCATGCTTCTTCTCAATATTGGCTAGGCCAAGTAGCTTATTTTTTATATCTTTTTTCTTCTCTATCTTGCTTAAATATAGGTAAGTGTGAAAATCTTTCATTTCGTTTTTATAAAATTTTTTTGCTAGAGCTAATGCGTTCATCACTGCAAATATGGCTTAAATATTTAAAATTTTAAGTACCATAATTTTTATAACATTTGCTGAGATTACAACTTGGTGAAAAATATGGTTGAAAGGTTCAGGTGCCAGCTTGTTTCTTGGAAAGACATAGAAAGATGGTCAAAGAACATAGTTAAGAAGGTTATGAAAAGCGGTTATGAGCCAGAAATCGTTATAGGACTTGCCCGTGGAGGACTTGTGCCCGCAAGATTGATCGCAGATTATCTTAATATCAAGGATTTGTATGC
>WAPW01000037.1 GCA_015520565.1 Candidatus Aciduliprofundum sp.
AATTTTAGGGCTATATAGAGGGTTAAAAGTGGTAAAATGGCATGAATTTTCAGGGGTAAGGGTAGGAAAGAGCAATCAGGGGTATGGGTCCGGGAATGCCTAACGATGCCCATCAAGTTGCGTGAATTTTTTACGCTTTTTTAAGGGCATTTTAGTTGAAAAATTGAAAATTTTTGAAAATCTTTCTTGAACCTATTTTAAGTGTAATCCACAAATTTCGGCAAAACTATTATATCTTTATATTTTATTAGCTTGATGAATGATTGAGATAATAATAGCTGCTCTGGTGATAATCTTAGCATTCCTTCTTACCTATTTATTCACTTCTCTCTGGATTCCTGCCGCAAAAAAGTTTGGATTGGTTGGCAGGGATCTAAATAAGTACGGCAGGCCACTTGTCGCAGAGGGGGGAGGAATAGCACTTGTTTTTGCTCTAACAACATCCTTGTTTGTGTATCTTTTCATAAAGGCAGCTATTAGCCCATCTTCGCACCTTGCAGAAATATATGCAATAATATCCGCAGTGGTTCTTGCTGGCTTTATTGGCTTTGGAGACGATATTCTTGGCTGGAAAAAGGGATTGAGAAGGATGTACAAGCCATTCATAACCTCAGTGCTAGCATTGCCATTTATGACAATCACTCTTTTGCATCCAGAGTACAATTACTTTGCTCCCTGGGGCTTTCCAGCATGGGCTTACGCACTTTTCATAGTGCCCATAGGCATAATTGGAACTTCTAACGCAATAAACATGATGGGTGGCTACAACGGGTTGGAGAGCGGAATCTCTGCCATAATGCTCTCCGCTTTGGGAATAAGAGCAGTAATGCTTCATGAAGAATGGATCGCATTTATGGCATTCATAGGGGTAGCTTCCCTTTTAGGATTTTTAATGCTAAACTGGTATCCTGCAAAGGTATTTCCCGGAGATTCCCTAACCTACGCAATTGGAACTTACATAGGAGCGTTAGTTATTCTTGGAAAGATGATATTTTTCGGTGCAGCAGTATTTGGAATTTTGTATTTAGAACCGGTACTCTATTATCGTGCAAAATATGTGGATAAAGCAGGAAGTGTGCTATCTCAAGGCATTCCTAAGAAAGATGGAACAATAGACATGGCGTACAAGCATGTTTACGATTCTTGCCACATTGCAATACTGCTCCAGAAGAAGCTTAGAGGATATGCAACTGAGAGAGGCGTGGTTGTAACTTTATATTCCATTCAGATTGCAATCTCTGCCATTGCAATACTCGTTGCTTACCTGCTGTAGAGGTGGGAGGATGAGAGATTTTACAATTAAAATGTACTCTAAACTTTTAGAGGCTCTAAAAAAAGAGAGCTATGAAATAGTGACTATGAAAGAATTCTTGGAGAATGAAATGTGGAATGTTGGGGGAAAAATTTGCGTATTGAGGCATGATATAGACAAGAAGCCAGAGAATGCTGTTGCAATGGCTGAACTTGAGAATAAAAAAGGAATTAGAGCCACATACTATGTGAGGTTCATAGAAGGAATTTACGATGTAGATAAACTCAAAAAGATAGAATCTTTGGGGCATGAAATCGGATTTCATTACGAAACTCTAGATAAAACAAGGGGGGATATTGATAAGGCCTATGAGTTATTTGTTGAAGAATTAGAGATAATTCGCAAAGATTTTGATATTAAAACAATTTGCATGCATGGGTATCCTCTTAATCCTTGGAGAAATCTGGACATTTGGAAAAAATATGACTATAGAAAATTGGGAATCATAGGTGAGCCATATTTGAATGTGGATTATACGAAGGTTGCATATTTCACGGATACTGGCAGAAGCTGGAGTTCTAAGGCAAGAGTCAAAGATGTTATTCCTGCTGGAAATTATAATGAAAAACATAATTTAAAGGCAAAAAGCACTCCAGAGCTCATTGATATAATAAAGAGGAAGAAACCTGAGAAAATTATAATTCTAGCACATCCAAATAGGTGGGCTCTGGGATTTGGAGATTGGACATCTGAGTTAGTGGGACAGAAAATAAAAAATGTTGGAAAGGCATTTTTGAAAAAGAGGTATGAAAATGAAGATATTATTTGATGCTGTAACACCCGCACAACTGCATTCCCAAAAATACATTATAGAAAAATTAAAGGAAAAGGGACACAGGATTAATATTACTATTCGTCCAAGAGCATCCACAATAAAATTAGCTAGACTTTTGAAAATAGATTATAATGTTGTTGGTTTCTATAAAAATAATCAAGTAAGTAAGTTATTTTATGCTCCATTAACCTCATATAAATTAATTTCGAAGGTAAAAAAATTTAATCCAGACATATGCTTTGGAAGTATGTATATA
>WAPW01000038.1 GCA_015520565.1 Candidatus Aciduliprofundum sp.
CACGGTACCCTCTTGGGTTGGTGAAATGCTCCCCCGCTCATTTGATTTGAGCATAGAGGTTGGAAAATTCAGGGAGTTTGTGGAGAAAAGCATTAGGGCGAGGGGAGAGAAAAAGACAATTGAAATTTTAATGAAAGAGTATTACCTTGATTACAAGGGTGCGAGAAGTATTGTATCTTATATAAAGCAAGGAATGCACCACATAGTACCCACACACAAGAGGGTTGTGATAGAGGGCTATGTGGATCCTGCAGGAAAGCATAACATAATCTTCCATTATTCCTTTGGAAGGAGGGTCAATGATGCTCTTTCAAGAGCTTACGCTTTCAAAATAACTGAGAAGTATGGGGTAAATGTAGGTATAAGCATAACTGATGATGCTTTTATGTTAACCCTTAAGCGCAGAATTCGCCTTGAAGACATCAAGAATCTCTTAACTTCCGATGAAATTGAAGATACATTGCGGAGAGCTATATTCAACACAGAGCTTTTCAAGCAGCGCTTTAGGCACTGCGCATCCCGCTCATTTATGGTTTTGCGAAGATACAAGGGAAGGGACATATCCGTGGCAAGACAGCAGCTTAGGAGCGATAAGATATTGCGTCTTTTAAGCGAGATACCTGATTTTCCTGTAATGGAAGAGACATACAACGAGATATTCAACATAGTCATGGATTTGCCCCATGCGAAGAAAGTTCTTGAAGAGATAGAAAAGGGAGATATTGAGGTTAAAATAGTGCCATATAGTGATACCCCCAGCGTTTTTGCCCATAGCATAATTCTATCGGGCATATCGGATATAGTCCTAATGGAAGACCGCAGTGCCTTGCTCAAAGAATTGCACATGAAGCTCTTGGAGAGGGTTATACCCAAGGAAGAGCTTGCAGCCATGTTTGATGAAGCACAGGTAAGCGCGTATTTTCAAAATAAGATAAAGATAAAGAGTAAGGAGGATATTTTGCACTTTCTTGATTTAACCCCCGGGGCAGATGTGCTTCGCAGAAGGGGTATAAATATTTACGATTACTCCGAGATACCAAATGATGAGCTTAGAAGAATTGTGGAAGAACTCATTTGGGATGATAAGATTGTGTCTATTTACACAACACGTCTTCTTTGGACTACACCTCAAAATTATCCCATATTTGCAACTCTCTACTCTAAGAATTCTGAAGAGGTAATAGAATTTGAAGGAATAAAAACAGCCGAGGATATTGCCAAAGAGAAAAAGAAAAAAGTGCACGAGGTACTAGAAATTTTGAAGGGTATGGAAAAGGCATATCTCGTTGGGCGTAAAATAAAAGATGGAAAAACATACTGGTATATGAGAGAGAGAATTACAATGGAGAGGGATTATGCCTTGGAAATATTGATTAAAAAGCTCCTATACTTCCGTGCACCCTTAACTTTTGAAGAAATTGTATATTCTCTGCATCTTTCTGAGGAGGATATTAGAAAAGCATTGAAATACTTAGTTGAAGAGGGAGAGGTTGTTAAAGGGGTATTTCTTGTGGGCTATGGAGAACAATATATGCTTCGCTCCGATTACAATGAACTCTTAAAAGAATCAGGAATGGATGAAGATTCTTTGCAAGCATATCGCTTTGGAAAAATAATCAAGCGAATGAGCGTGGAGGAGTATTTTGATAAATTCCTCGTGCTTTTCAATGAGGATTCTATGCGTGTAAGGGATGCATACGAACAATTCAAAGATTCTTTGAGAAGGGAAGAAGTGCTATATGGAAGATTTATGCGTGGTAGATTGTGCTATGCTAGTAAATCCACATTACCTCTCTTAATTGCAGTTTATAGGAAAGAGGAGCTAAATGATAAGGACCGCAAAATCCTCTCACAGATAGGTTTGCTTGGAGATAGGGCTACATTTTCAACACTTAAAGAAATGAGCAATATGTATCCCCACGAGATAAAGAAAATTATTGAGAAATTGGAGAATAATCTATACATATATCGCAAAGTTATGCCAAATACGAAGCCAAAGGATTACCCCTTTAGAATAATGAAAATTGAGCCAAGAGGGAGCATGGAAGAATTTTTTGAGAGAATCGTGAAAGGTTATGGCCCATTGACGAAGAAGGATATAGAGAATATAACGGCTCTGGATGTAAAGGATTATCTTGGAAAGTTCAAGAAGATAAGTGCAGGGGGAAAGATATTCTACTATACCCAAGAAAAAATAGAGGGAAAGGGTGAGGGAGAGTATATAATTCCCTCGGACGACCCCTATGTGTACACGAGATTGAACGAGCTCTACGATAATTTTGGAGAAGTTTTGAGCCATACTTATGTTAAGGATGGAAACCTTCTAGGAATCATGGAATTAAAGAGATATGCAGACCATATTTATGTAAGTGAATTTATTGGCGATAAAAATGCATATAAAATTCTTGCAAAGGAGGGCATTGTAATTACCCCGGATAATCCAGAAAATGAAAAATATAGGAAAATAGGAGATTACTATGCCTCTGGGGATATAAGCTCACTACAATTCACCCTTGATGACATCCTTGCCTATATACTTTGGAAGAGTAGAGCTATATCCGGAAGAAAATTGAAAACTACACTTGATGTGGCAAAACTCTTGATGGGCATACATAACTCCTTTGAAAATGTGCGTGCTTATAAACCCATAGATATTGAGAAGTACTATCGCTCCGAGCTTCTCTACGAGACATTGGATTTGCAAGGGCACACTATTTATGCTACCAAAGAGCATATTGCCCTTTATCAATCTCTGAAAAATGTGCCTTTGGATAAGGATATGGAAGTTGTATTAAAAATTCTTGAGAAGTATGGGAAGATGGATGTACGCAGCATAATTGAGGAATCTCCCTTGGGAAGCGAGAAAACTAGGAGGGCTTTATCCTCTCTGTACAATGGAAATTACATAGCAAAGTATCCATCGGGTTATATTTACATAAAGCCCTTATATGCGAGAGAGTATGCAATTCAAAAATATGTTGAAAATATGATTGATATTTTAGGATTTGTTAATCCTGAGATTGTGTGCCATTTAAGCGGAGGACATGTTTTGAGTTACGAAGCTGCGGAGATTATGGATAGAGTGAATTTAGTTAAGGGTATATTTCTCAATGATGGAAATCTTTATAGGATTCCCTCCGAGGATATTGAGGATATAGGAAGTATTGAGATTTACGATGAGGTTATTATTCTTGATCCCAAGGACCCTGTTTCCATTCTTTTGGAAATATTAAGACCATCGGATATTAAGGGATATGCAGTTATATCACAAGGAAAATTAATGGGTATTGTAAAAGCTACACTCCGTAAGAGAAATTTAAAGGTTCAAAAGTGGGAAAATGAAGAAGCAAAAAAATTATTTTTGGATTACTTAAAAATATCAAAAATATAGTGTATAACAGCATTTGTTAGCACATAGCATGGCGAATGTTTTAAATAGAATGTTTGCATGTCCATACACAATAACAAAAAGAAAAATCATTTCATTATATATCACGATGACGCCCCTCCTCCCCTTTTTCATTTCATTTGAAAAATTCTTTTATCTCTCTTTCTAAATCTTCTGCCTTCTTTAATGGTATATCTTTCTTGAAAGATGCTGCCCGCTTATCCAATATTATTGCAATTCCCCTATCATTCTCGCTTCTTATCAATCTTCCAATAGCTTGACGCATTTTTATCAATGCTGGCAATCTAAACGCATATTCCCAGCCATTTCCAAATTTTGAATCATAGTACCTTTGCAGAGCTTTGACCTTTGGAGTTGGCTTTGGATAAGGTATGCCCACAATAACAACCATTTCTAATAATTTACCTGGGAAGTCAAGACCTTCAAATATCCTTCCCCCAATTACAGAGAGAATAGAGCCCCCCTTTTCTTTGAAATTTTCTATCATTTGAAACAATGTGTATGTTTTCATTCCCTTCTCCTCGCTTAGAGTTTCAAAAGTCAATAATTCTCTTACTTTTGATAGGAGCGAGTACGAGGGAAAGAATATTGCAGTATTTCTTCCCATACCGATTATTCTCTTTATGTATTCAGCAATGCGCGGCACATTATCCGCGACATCTTCATATTTTGTGGTAACA
>WAPW01000039.1 GCA_015520565.1 Candidatus Aciduliprofundum sp.
TCCACATTTCCGAATTTGAGTTCTAAACCATCGGTGTCTTCCTTGGTGAGCAAGCCACGCTCATAGGCTTCCATTGCCCATCCTATTGTTACTCCGGCGGATATTGTATCCATGCCGTATTCATCGCATAGGAGATTTAGGTATGCCACAGCTTCTGGGTCATCTATTTCAAGCTCTCCCCCCAAGGAATAAAGGGTCTCGTATTCTGGTCCATCAACTTCCTCTCCGGGCCTATACTTTGTTAGTTTGAATACCTGAGAGCATGGCTTTGTACAATTTGGACACGGATTCCTCCCACTCCTGAACTTGGGAACCCAGTAGTATGGGTCTATGCCCAACAACTCTCCCTCTTTTGCCTTATCGTAAAAACTCTGGAAATAGCCCCACTGCCAGTTTCTGGTGGGAAATGTTCCTCGCTCTAAATTCATCCAGCGCAAGAACTCTCCGCTTCCATAGCCCATATCGTCCTTAGTTGCCGGATGGTCCTTTATTATCTTAGCCCATTTCGCTATGAGTTTGCGAAGCTCATTCTCATCGTAGGCCTCTGGCTTCTTTGTGCCCTTGACAACTATACCCTTTAGCTTCTTGCTTCCCCAAACAGCACCAAGGCCATTTCTTGCTGCCTGTCTCTCTTCAAAATCAATTCCGCTTATCTTGCTTAAATTCTCACCAGCAGGACCTATTACAGCAGTTTTAACCTTTCCATACTTCTCTTTTAATTTTTTCTGAGCTTCCTTTGTAGTCATTCCCCAGAATTCAGAGCCATCATCAATGGATACTTCATCATCCTCTATTCTCAAAATAACGGGCTTCTCGCTCTTTCCCTCAATTATGAGTAGGGAATATCCTGCTTTGCTTAGCTCAACGCCCATTGGTGCACCTGCTATGCTCCTTCCAAAGGCACCAGTTAGAGGGGATTTTGAAGTTAATGCTGTCTTTGATGCAGTTGGTATTCCATAGGGGGTTAGCAGTCCGGGAGCTATGAATATTTTATTTTCCTCGCTTAAAGCATCCACGCCCTTTGGCACTTCCTTGTAAAGGTAATAAGCGGCTATTCCAAGTCCACCTAAGAATTTTCTGGCGATACTTGGAGGTATATCCTCTTTCTTTATTTCTCCAGTGCTCAAATTTACCCTTAAAATCTTACCGTAACCTTTCATATTATCACCAAATGCCACATGGAAAGAGGAAATATAAGGGTTCGTTATGCTTACCTGTACTTATCGAGCACAGAGTCAAATATTTCCATACCCTTCTTTATATCATCCTCACTAGCAGCATAGGAGAACCTTATGTGTTCTTTTCCCATATCTCCAAAGGCCTCGCCGGGAGTGCAGAGAACACCATTCTTAACGACATCCTTCACTATATCCACTGGATTTGCATCTAATTCAATCTTTGGAAATATGTAAAATGCACCCTTGGGCAAGTTCGGCTTCACTCCATCCATCTTGCTAAGAAGCTTGTAAATTAAATCTCTGCGCCTTCTGAACTTTTCTACCATCATTTTTGAGTAATAGTTGCTCTTTTTCAATGCAGTTAGGGCTGCGTATTCAATTGGGCTCTGAGGGCAAGCCACAGTGTAGTAATGTATTTTTCCAATTTGCTCAATGTACTCCTTTGGTGCAATTATGTATCCAAGGCGCCATCCAGTCATGGCGAATTCCTTTGAGAATGAGTTCAAAAATATGAGTTTATCGTACTTTCCCAAGAATGTTCTTGGCTCACCATCATAAGTTATGTTGAAATAAACCTCATCCGAAATTATCAGCAAATCATTATCTTCTGCCAAATCAATGATCATCTTTATATCCTCATCCTGCAAAACTCCCCCTGTGGGGTTATTTGGATAATTCACTATTATTGCCTTTGTTTTTTTGGTAATTCTCTCTTGCAACTCATCCTGTGTGGGCACAAATTCATTCTCCTGCATTATGGGGTAATACACGGGCTTTCCTCCTGCGATTATTGTGTGGGGTTTGTATAGCACGAATCCGGGATTTGGATAAAGAACCTCATCCCCTGGATTTATCAAGCTTAGCATGGCAGCTAACATGCCCTCTGTTGCACCCACAGTGACTAGGACATTATCCGCAGTTATATCTGCATATTTTTCAAATTTTTGGGCTAAAGCTTCCCTCAATTGAGGAAATCCCTTTGATGGTCCGTATTTATTGTAGCCCTTCTCAACCGCCTCTCTAATTGCCTCTTGCGCCTCAGGTGGAGGTTGAAAATCTGGCTCTCCAAGGCCAAGATTTATAACTTCTCCTTGGGCCATATCAAAAATCTTCCTTATGCCCGAGAGTTCAATATTGAGCACTCTATCTGAGAACATGAGTATAGAGAAGTTATGCAGGGAATTAAATATTTCCATAGATAAATAATAGCATGGCAAATTCTTGCAAGGGTGAAGTTTATTAATTTGAAGGAGATTATTGCATGGTGATTCAAATGGTGTTTGAGAATGAAGTTATCAAAGAAATAATTGAAAAGTATAGGAGAATTTGGGCAATTGGCCACGCTCAGAGTGTTCTTGGATGGGATATGGAGGTAAATATGCCAAAGGAGGGAATAACTGAGAGGAGTGTTGCTCAAGGAGAGCTCTCTGTTATGCAGCAAGAATACCTCCTCGCACCGAAGTTTGTGGAGCTTGTTAATAAAGCGGATGGCATAGAGGGCTTGAATGAATATGAAAAGGGAGTTGTTAGAGTTTTGAAGAGGGAGATAAAGATAAACAGCTCATTTCCTCCAGAGTTCTTGAGGGAGTTGAGTGAGACAACGAGCAAGGCAACTGCAGCTTGGACAGAGGCAAAGGAAAAGAATGATTATGAAAAATTCGCTCCATGGCTAGATAGGATTATGGACCTCGCCAAGAGAGGTGCAAATTACCTTGGCTACGAGAAGTATCCCTACGATGCCCTTTTAGATTTATTTGAAGAGGGCTTGACTACTGATGAAGTAAATGCAATGTTTGAAAAGCTTGAAAAGGAATTGAAGCCCGTGCTTGATAAGATACTTGAAGAGGGAAAGGTTCCAAGAGAGCACCCTCTTGAAAAATTGGAGTACAAGAGGGAAAATATGGAAAAGGTAAATAAAGAAATTTTGAAACTCTTTGGATTTCCTCTTGGGAAGCGCTCAAGGATAGATATCTCCCCACATCCCTTCACTACAGAATTTGGAATCAAGGATGTGCGCATAACCACAAGGTATGAGGGCTTTGATTTTCGTAGAGCCATTCTTTCCACTGTGCATGAGTTTGGCCATGCCCTCTACGAGCTTCAGCAAGATGAGCGCTTTATGTTCTCACCAATTCGTGGTGGAGTATCTTTGGGCATCCACGAGAGTCAAAGCAGGTTCTGGGAGAATATAATTGGGAGAAGCATGGAGTTTGCAGAACTAATTTACCCAATATTACAAGAGAACTTGCCAGAGATAAAGGATTATTCAGCTAAGGATATTTACAATTATTTCAACATAGTCAGGCCCGATTTCATAAGAACTGAGGCAGATGTTGTGACCTATAATTTCCATATCCTTCTTAGATTCAAGCTTGAGAAGATAATGGTCAATGAGGGTATAAAAGCAAAAGACCTCCCAGAACTTTGGAACGATGAGATGGAAAAATTGCTGGGAATAAGGCCCAAGAGCTATGCAGATGGTATATTGCAAGATATTCATTGGGCTCATGGCACAATAGGATATTTCCCAACATACTCCATAGGCACATTGCTATCAGCCCAGATTGGTGAGTACATAATGAGGGACATACCAGATTTTGGAGAGAAGGTAAAGAATGCAGAATTTGAACCCATAAAAGATTGGCTCAGGGAGAAAATACACAAATACGGCTCAATCTATCCACCCAAAGAGCTATTGCAGAGAAGCTTTGGAGAGGGAGTGAATCCTGAGTACTTTATAAGGTATGTGAAAAAGAAATACCTATAATTTTTTCTTTTTTAAAAAATAAAAATGTAAAAGGGATTAGAGGATTTAGAGATACTTTATCTTGCTGGATGCTCTGAAGACAAACTTCTTCTTCTCAGGAACATTAATAACTTCCTTCGTCCTTGGATTTCTTGCCTTTCTTGCCTTCTGAACACGGCGCTCAAATATTCCAAATCCTACAAGATTTACCTTATTTCCCTTGTTCACTTGGTCAACAACCTCATCCACAAAGGCCCTTATGACCATTCTTGCCTGCTTCTGACTCACACCAGTTTTCTTTGCAACGGTTTTTGCCAATTCGCTAATTCCTACCATTTTTTTCACCCCAATTAAAGGTATGCACATTCTTGTATAAATATTTTTTTATTAGAATTACTATTGGAAGCTGTGCAGCACTGATTTATAAATTTAACACGATTTAATAAAATTAAAAGAGAGCTCGTAAAGAGCAAAGTTTTTAAAGGATGTTTGCGTGGAGAACTCGTGAATCAAAGGAAAAAATATGCACAGAGGATTGCAAGAGAAAGGATAAAAATACTATTCTCCTTAGCTCAAGAGAGAGCGTTAGAAGGAGATGAAGAGCTTGCCAGAAGATATGTGGAGCACATGGTAAATTTGTCAAAGAAGTACAATGTTAGAATCCCAAGAGATATGAAAAGAATGTACTGTAAGAAATGCCATACTTTCTTAATTCCCGGCAAAACGGCACAGGTTAGATTGAGAAAGGGGAAGGTTGTTATAAAATGCCTTAGATGCGGAGCATATAAAAGATATATTTACAAAAAGTGATTACTCTGATATTGTTTCAAGTTGGAATAGTACATTGTAGCCCTTTAAAGTTTCATGGATTTTATCTGCAAACCATATTGCATCGTTCACAGTAGCTCCATTATCCCACTCGTATACCATATCGTAAGCACCAGTGACGGGTTTAAATCCCAAGGACTGCAACCTACTCATTACCTCGCTGGGATTCGCTCCTTCACTGTTGAAGGTTATTTTTATGTATGTTTTTATTCCCATAACAGGGGGGAATTGCATAATCAATATTTATTAATTTTGATGAGGGTAAACTCTAAATTATAGATGATTATACACAACCAATGGTTTCATCCTTTCCCCTCAAGAATCGTCTCATTTTGTTCATTCTTATGGTCCTAACCACAATATTGGTGGGGAGCTTGGGCTATACTATTATAAAAATATTTGTGGAGCACGAAAGTGTGACTTTGACTAATGCCATTTATTTTAGTGTTGTAACTATTTCCACTCTGGGCTATTATCCTCCGGGGGTGAGTTTGCATAGTGAGGTTGGTAAGTGGTTTACTATAGGGTATCTTATCTTTGGTTTAGGTGTTATTTTTGGGGGTATACAGGCACTATTAGGGCCTTGGATTGAATTGAAGGTTAAGAGTGCAGTACAGGAGAAAAAAATTCCTGTGCCCCGGGATGCCCATGTTCTCATAGCTGGTTATAACGATATAGCTGAAGTTATAATAGATGAGTTAGAACTTCTTGATATTCCCTATGTAATTGTTGCAGAGAACGCCCCTAAGGATAAACCCTCTGTATTTGGAAGGCCCACGGAGATGGAGAATTTAATTAGTGCAAATATAAAAAGGGCAAAGGCCATGGTGGCTTTAGGGGATAATGAAACTAATGCAGTATCCATTATAACTGCTAGAAAATTAAATAAAGGACTTAATATAATTGCATTAGCCGAGAATGAAGGAGCTAAGAGAATTTTCCAAAAATGTGGTGCTAATGTTGTAGTTGCTAGAGATGAATTAATAAGTTCTATGGTAAATCACTGGATAAAGGAGGATTTTGTGAATGTGTTTGTAGGAGATATATTTAAAGGGATGATTTTAGAAGAGCAAAAAGTGGGTAAATATGCAGGGAAGAGCATAAAGGAATTAAATATGAGGGAAAAGAAGGGCTTGGTCATAGGGATATATAGGGATGGTGAGTTGTTAGTAAATCCATCGCCTAATACTATTTTAAATGAGAATGATGTATTGTTAATATTTAAGGGAGGTGCTTAATTGTTAATCTGTGGCTATAATTCAATAACCAAAAAGTTAGAAGGCACGATAATAGATGAATATGTTGAAGAAGGCGAGGGACACATTAGGGGGAACCCTGCAGATCCAGATATTTTGATTAAGAGTGGCATAAAGGATGAGAATATTTTAATAGTGGCGACAGAGAGCGATGATAAGAATATCTATATAACCCTTCTTGCAAGAGAGTTAAATCCCCAAATAAAAATAGGGGTTATAGTTAAGAAGAGTGAAAGTGTTATCAAGGCATATGATGCAGGTGCAGATTATGTTGTTCTTGAAAGTGAACTCTTGGGGAAAGAGCTTTTGAAACACCTTTTATCACCTAAAGTTGCAAATTTTATGGAAAGGGTAATACTCTCTGGAGAGCTTCAGCTGGTTGGATTAAAGGTGCCTGAATTTTATGTTGGTAAGAAAATTAAGAATACGGATATAAGGGAGAAGATTGGACTTATAATAGCGATAAAGAGAGGAGAGGAAGTAATTAAAAACCCAAGCCCGGATATGAAACTTAGAAAGGATGATGTTCTCATATTCATTTTGCATGGAAAAGAGATAAATAAGATGAGGGGAATAATGGGACAATGGATTTTACAGAAGGATTAGTAGATGCAGCTTATAAGGCGTATGAGAAAAAGCTCCTTAAAATAGTTAAAGAAGGGAAGGTTCCAAGGCATGTGGGCATAATAATGGATGGGAACAGAAGATATGCTAAAGAGCTTGAGATGAGACCTTCGGAGGGGCACTTGGAAGGTAAGAACAAAGTTGAGGAAGTAATTGATTGGTGTAGGGAAATTGGAATAAAAATTCTCACCGTTTATGCTTTCTCCACTGAAAACTTTCATAGAAGTAGGGATGAAGTCATAGCCCTTATGAATTTGTTTATTGATAATCTAAGAAAGGCGGCAGATGATGAGAGAGTTCATAAGAATAAGATTAGAATAAGGGTTATAGGCCAAAGAGATGTGTTACCCAAGGAATTGAGGGAAGCTATAGAGTATGCGGAGGAGAAAACAAAAGATTATGATAACTTCTTTTTCAATATAGCCATTGCTTATGGGGGAAGAGAAGAAATAATAAAAGCCATAAAGGAAATAGCACAGGAAGTCAAAGATGGAAAATTGGATGTGGAGGATATAACTGAAGAAACTGTTAGAAAGCATCTCTATACGGGAGATTTACCAGACCCTGATTTAATTCTCCGCACTTCCGGTGAGGAGAGAATAAGCAATTTTCTTCTCTGGCAAAGTGCATATAGCGAGTTCTACTTTGCAGATATTTACTGGCCCACATTCCGCAAGATAGATTTTCTCCGTGCAATTCGCTCCTATCAAATGAGGCAGAGAAGGTTTGGGAGGTAGAATTATGGAAAGGCCCAAGGTAATAATCAACGCTGCTATGAGTGTGGATGGTAAGATAGCACTTGTGGGTGGAAAGAGGATAAAGATAAGCAACGAGGGTGATTTTAAAAGAGTGCATGAGATGCGCGCTAGTGTAGATGCAATTCTTGTTGGAATAAACACAATTTTAAAAGATGACCCAAAATTAACGGTGAAGGAGAAGTATGTGAAGAATGCAAAGAATCCAGTAAGGGTGGTTTTAGATTCAAAGTTAAGAATACCTCAAAATGCAAGAGTTCTTAACAATATGGCAAAAACTATTATAGCAACCACAGAAGAGGCAAAGCATAGGGAATTGAATGCAGAGATAATAAGATGCGGAAAGGATAAAGTGGATTTGAAATGCCTTTTGGGTGAGTTGTGGAAAAGAGGAATTAGAAGCATAATGGTTGAGGGTGGAGGCACTGTGATCTCTTCATTTTTGAGAGAAAGATTAGTGGATGAGTTAAATGTCTTCGTAGGCTCATTGGTTATAGGTGGGGGTGCCCCATCTCTCGTGGAAGGCATGGGTGCGAAGGAGGAGAATGAGGTTATAAGATTGAAGTTTTTGGAATGCAAGCCCCTTGGCTCAGGGGTATTGCTCCGTTATGGTGTTGAAGAATGAAAATTCTCTGGAACGAAAGGGCAATATTTATGGAGGAGCTATCCGCTGTTGTAATTGCTGACTTGCATATTGGGTATGAGGATGAATTGAGGGAAAAAGGGGTAATAGTGCCATCTCAATGGAAAAATATGAGAAATAGGATTGAGAGTATAATGGAAAAAACACAGGCAAATAGATTGATAATCTTAGGAGACATAAAGCATAATATATTGAGAACCCCTCGCTATGTTAGAGAATTTTTTGATGATATGCCCTATGAGATAGTGGCAGTTAAGGGAAACCACGATGGGGGAATTGAGGAGATGGTAGATTTCAAAGTATATCCATCGCAGGGATTTAGAATAGGTAAGTATGGATTTATCCACGGACACTCTTGGCCCTCAGAGGATGTTGTCAAAGCTGATTTTTTGTTTATGGGGCATATGCATCCAGAAATTGAGCTTTTTGATTCTTTAAAGAAATCAAATAAAATGGCATGCATTTTGTATGGCAGCTTGAATGAAAAAGGAATTGAAAAATATGGAAAGGATATCTCAATATTCGTATTGCCCGCTTTTAATCCTCTCGTAGGGGCAGCCATAGGCAAGCCCCTTGGCCCATTATTTACAAATAATCTCGTTGCGGATATGGATGTATATCTTCTCAACGGCACATATCTTGGTAAACGCAATATTTCTCTATCTGAAGCTCAGGATTTATGACCCATAATTCACCATTTTCCACTTCTTCCCATTCTTCCTCATCTTTTTCCGTGGAAATTATTATTCTCTCACCATCTCTCTTTATGAATATAGTGAAATAATCCTGCAGCTCTTTGGCAAGTCGCAGCACATATATTTTCTCCTCATAATACATCACAAAGTTTAGTGATTTAAAATCGTAATTTCCAATGATTTTCTCAATTCCTTCTTTAACTCCATGCTCAAGCAAGGTTAGAAAAAAGCTCTCGGTATCCGTGTCTCCTATTGCTTTCGTATGCTTTGGAATGTTTAAAATACCATTGTGCATAAATACTCCATTCCGAATGAACGGATGTACATTCCTTATATCCACCTTTGCCCCGCTTTCTCCTCTCTTTCTTGCGTGCAAAAATCCTATTTTTCCATGGGGCAAAGTTATATTATTCTCCCAGATGGGCAATGTGGATTTGTAAATATAATCTCCATAGCTGCTTTTTATCCAGAATCCAAAACCATCTGGATGCGGTGCCCTCTTCCCATTTTTCGCTTGCATTAATAAGAATGAAAAATATGGTTGCAATGGGATATCCTCTTTTGAAATCACGGCGACAAATCTACACATTAAGCGCTTCCTCCTGCTTTTTGAATAACTCCTTAATTCCCTTTTCTGCAAGGTCAAGCAGAATGTTTAAATTCTCTCTGCTCAGGGGCTCTTTCTCCGATGTGCCTTGAATCTCAATATACTTTCCTTCTTCATTCATAGCAATGTTTATATCAACATCAGCTTGTGAATCCTCCTCGTAGGCCAGATCTAAAAGGGGCTTGCCATTTACAATTCCAGCACTTATTGCAGCCACTTTATACTTTATCGGATTCTCACTCAATTTTCCCTCTTTCATCAATCTTCTTATTGCTAATGAGAGTGCTACAAATCCTGCGGTTATGCTTGCAGTTCTCGTTCCTCCATCAGCTTGAATAACATCGCAATCAATCCATATTGTTCTTGGACCCAATTTTTTCAGATCAACAGCTGCACGGAGGCACCTTCCTATTATTCTTTCAATCTCTTTGCTCCTGCCATTCACATGGCCTCTATCACGAAATATTCTCGTATCTGAAGAGCCGGGGAGCATAGAATACTCGGCAGTTAACCATCCAGAATTTTGCTCTTTTAACCAATCGGGAACATTCTCAATTACCTGTGCAGAGCATAGAACCACAGTATCTCCTTGCCTTATCAATGCGGAGCCATAGGGTTTTTTCTGATAGTTGGGAATAATTCCCACATTTCTTATTTCATCATCTTTTCTATTTCTCATCCCCACCACATGGGATTTGCGATAAATAATTTTTTGATGGCAAATATTTAAATAAGAGCAAAATCATAAACTTATAATGAAAATGTATAGGGGGATAGAGGAGTCCATAGAATTTGGCATTTTGCTTACCATTCTAACAGCAGGACTCAATGCCCTCTGGGGCATATTCTATCTTCCATGGGGAATTATAGGCATAGTTTTCTCACTTTTGAATATCCTCTCTGCTCTATTTCTGAATCAGGGGAAGAAGGGGTATACAAATGGCAATTATGAATACTCAAGAGAAAAACTAAAAATTTCAACAATTTTGAATTTCATATTTGGATGGATTCTTTTGGGGATTTACACATATAGATTGTACGCGTCTGTGGACGAATTGATAATAAAGAGCCATTTAATAAGGGAAGCTGAAGAGCCCGCTCCTATGTATGCATCACCAAAAATTCCAAGAGGAAAATAAAAAATTATTTGAGAATGGGGTGTGCAATTAAAGAGTATTATTTTTGAGGGTGATAGAAAGTTTTATATAGAAGTATAGCATGGAGAAATTAGAAATCAACCAAAGGTTGATAACTGGAGGTGATAAAAATGATGTTCGGAGACAGGGTGTTCAAGGAAATGTACGATATAATGACGGAGATGGAGAGGGAGCTCAACGCCATGCGCAAAGAATATGCACAGGATTACAAGATGCCAGTGATGGACATGTACGAAACTGATGATGAGCTAGTGGTTGTAATGGAATTGCCAGGGGTTAAGAAGGAGGACATAGTGCTCAATGTCACGCCATCAAGCTTGGAAGTTACAGCGGAACTAAAAGAGGAGAAAGAGGAAGGCAGAAAGTATCACAAGAAAGAGAGAATTATGCGCAAGTACTACAGGAATATCACATTGCCAACAAAGGTCTCCGTGGACAATGTAGATGCAAAGTATGAAAATGGAATGCTCATAGTCCGCTTCAAGAAGGAGGCGGGCGAGAAGAAGAGGGTTGAAATTCATTAAATTTTCAACCTTTTTTTGGAGGTGATAAGAATGGAAAAAAATAAAAATGAAGGAATAGTAGTTAAAGTGGCGGAAGCACGCTCAAGGGATGTTGGGCGTGGAATTGCGAGAATAGACCCAGTTATATTTGAAAAGATGGGCTTAATGCCAGGAGATACCATATTGATTGAAGGTAAAAAGAAAACAGCTGCAATGGTAATGCGAGGATATCCTGAGGATGAGGGAAGTGGGCTCATAAGAATTGATGGATATACCCGCAGAAATGCCGGTGTTGGAATAGATGATAAAGTCACGATAAAGAAAGTATCTGCAACTCCTGCAACTCAAATTACATTCGCTCCAACTCAACCTCTTCGCCTTATGGGTGGAGAAGAGTACCTCAAGAATCTTCTTGAGGGGAGGGTAATTACTAGGGGCGATGTTATCACGCTCAATGTGATGGGTAATACAATTGACCTCGTAGCCACTGTTGTAAAGCCAGTTAAGGATGTTGTATTGATAACTTCTTCCACGGAGATAAAAATAAGTGAGAAGCCAGCCAAAGAGTCCGTAGGCATATCAATGGTTACCTATGAGGATATAGGCGGTTTGAAGGAGGAAATAAAGAAGATTCGCGAGATGGTAGAGTTACCTTTGAGACATCCCGAGCTCTTTGAGAGATTGGGTATTGAGCCACCAAAGGGTGTGTTGCTCTATGGCCCCCCAGGAACAGGAAAGACCTTGCTCGCAAAGGCTGTGGCAAATGAAGCTAACGCTCATTTCATATATCTTAGTGGGCCTGAGATAATGAGCAAGTACTATGGCCAGAGCGAGGAAAATCTAAGGGAGATATTCAAAGAGGCGCAGGAGAATGCACCAAGTATAATATTCATAGATGAAATAGATAGCATAGCACCTAAGAGAGATGAGGTTAGTGGGGAGGTAGAGCGTAGGGTCGTAGCACAATTATTGGCTTTGATGGATGGCTTAGAATCCCGTGGCAAAGTTGTAGTGATAGGTGCAACCAACAGGCCAAATGCATTGGATCCTGCGTTGCGCAGGCCTGGAAGGTTTGATAGAGAGATTGAAATAGGCATACCTGGAAAGAATGCAAGGAAGGAGATACTTGAGATACACACTCGTGGAGTGCCTTTGGCTGAGGATGTTGATTTGGAAAAACTTGCCGATATGACCCATGGGTATGTGGGTGCAGATTTGGCTGCACTGGTCAAAGAAGCGGCAATGCGTGCACTACGGAGAGTCATACCCGAAATTGATCTTGAGATGGAAAAGATACCCGTGGAGATACTTGAGAAATTGCAGGTAACTTGGGAGGACTTTATGGATGCATATAGGGAGATGCAGCCCAGCACGATGAGAGAGGTGCTCATAGAAAAGCCAAATGTGCACTGGGACGATATTGGTGGATTAGAGCAAGTAAAGCAAGAGTTACGCGAAGTCGTAGAATGGCCTATGAAGTATCGCAAATTATTCGCGCATATGAAGGTAAAGATTCCTAAGGGAATACTCCTCTATGGCCCTCCTGGCACAGGTAAGACCCTGCTTGCTAAAGCAGTGGCAACGGAGAGTGAGGCAAACTTCATAAGTGTTAAAGGGCCTGAATTCCTGAGCAAGTGGGTTGGCGAGAGCGAGAAAGCTGTGCGCGAAGTATTCCGCAAGGCAAGGCAGGCGGCACCAGCAGTTATATTCATAGATGAAATAGACGCAATTGCCCCGATGCGTGGTAGAGACCTTGGCTCTCATGTCACAGAGCGTGTAGTATCCCAGATATTGACTGAAATGGATGGGTTAGAAGAATTGCATAATGTAACAGTTATAGCTGCCACAAATAGGCCTGATATACTTGATCCAGCATTACTTAGGCCCGGAAGATTTGACCGCATAGTGTATGTTCCAATTCCTGATAAGGATGCAAGGAAAGAGATATTCAAGATACATCTTCGTGGCAAGCCATTGGCAGAGAATGTGGATATAGAGAATCTTGCTGAGAGAACTGAGGGATACACAGGTGCAGATATAGAGGCCGTATGCAATGAAGCTACTATATTGGCGTTAAGGGAGTACATACAAAGCGGGAAGAATCCAGATGAGCCCAAGGATGCTAAGATTGAAATGAAGCACTTTGAAGAAGCATTGAAGAAGGTAAAACCATTAAGCAAAGAGCAGAGAGAAATGTATGAAAGGATGATGGAAAAGTTCAAAAATAGGGAGTAACCCTCCCTTTATTTTTTGAAAATTTTAAATACCTCTCTTGTTTCTTTATTTTGGGCCAAGAGCCAGAGGGCGGCCACGGGAAGAGGATACCTGCGGCCCTAAATTTCAAAGGGAAGGGTTTGGAAAGGGAAACCGCAGGTGCCCCTTCCTGAGGAAAGTCCCCCCTCCTTCGGGCAGCCGGCCCCGCGCAAGCGGGGGTCCTGAGAGGGACGGCAACGGAGCAGAAACGACACAGCCCGCAGGCAGGATGATTCCCTGCGGATGACATTCCTGCGGGATCTGTTGAAACGGCCGACCCCGGCGGAGCAAGCCCAAACAGCGCCAATGAGTTGCCCGACGAGGCGCAGGTGGGGCGCTCAGTCAGATGCCGCCACGAGGAGGCACCTACGTTTTCTCCCTCTACCCTCTTCCCTTAAAGGAGAGGGTTAGAAGAGGGAACCTTGGTGCCCCCTCGGAACAGAAGGGGGCTTACTCCTGGCACTTGGCCCAATTCATTCTGGTTCCTTCTTTAAAATATCGGAGATTTTCTCACTTTCTTTTTTTATTATTTCCTGCATTTTTGGATCTTCGATTTTTTCTACCGCGAAGAGTATGTTTTGCATGGGATTTCTCAGGGCATCAAGCATATTATTGATGTATTCAAACCTCTGTTGCTCTTTTATTTCTAACATCTTTTTCTCTGTTATGTCCATAAAACTTATGATTTTTCCGTTCTGATAGGATATTGATTTTACAAATAACCATTTTAATTTTCCATTTTTATCCTTTATTTTTACCTCTCCATCTTTAAGAAGATATTTGAATAGGCGATATTCATTGATTTCTTTGAAGCTATAACCCAATATTTTCAAAGCTTGTGGATTAGCATATATACATTTGCTTCCTTCAATATACAATATCCCTATTGGCATTTTTTCCATCAGAGTTTGAGATAAGCTAATCAAATTTTTAATTTTTCTCTCTTGTGCGCTGACCCTCTTTGCAGTTCTTCTGTATCTCATGCCAAGGTATACGATTACAGATGCGGAAACTACCAAAGCACCTACAGCCCAGTAAATATAGATTGGAATTTCCTCATTGATTGGAGGGTTAAACCATTTGTTATAGAGAATTGTGTACTTACCTGAGCTTTTAACCTTATTGATGGCATAATTTAATTGAGTAACTATCCAAGGTTCATCTTTTCTAACTCCTATTGCAACAGGTAGTGAGAAAGCTTGTATATTTGTTAGACGGACATTATTCAAATTATATTTTGCAATGTAGTATGAGGATGTGTGTATTTCATACAAAAATAAGTCCACACTGTTTGTATTTACAAGTTTTAATCCCTCTTGGGGAGTGGTAACTTCAACAATATAAACCTTTTCATGCGTTTTGTTTATCCAGTTCTTAATGAATGTCTCCGTTACATCCCCCCTTACCACAGCAATTGTATGATTTGCAATATCGCTCATCTTACTTATTGTCTTTAAATTAGCCCTCTGGAAGAAGTTGAAATAAATATGCATATACACTTCAGTGAATGCAAAACTCTTATTCCTTTGAGGTGTTGGAACCATAGCCATTAAAGCATCCACTTCTCCATTTTTTAACCAAAGCACGCATTGATTCCAATTTCCCGGGACGAAATCAAAAGTGAAATTTGTGCATTCTTCCATAGCATTTAGAAAATCTATGTTAAATCCTACCAATTTTCCATTTTCTATGTATGAGTATGGGGGCAAATTCTTATCAATTGCAATTTTAATGGTACTTTCATTTGATTTTAGAATACCTAAAGAATAACTACCTTGAAATAATGGGGTGAGAAAAATTAGGACGAGAACCAAGGATAGTAATTTGCAATTGGACATTTAATTTAATAAATTGGAAATGCAAATATAAAATTTTCCTTAGCCCTTCAATTTTTGCAAAACAATAGAAGATTTCACTTTCTTGACTCCATCAATTTTTCCTATATCCTCAGATATAATTTTTGCGAGTTGCTCCCCATCTCTTGCCCATATTTCAACTACAATCATATTCTCCCCGCTTGCCATATCCACGCATTTAACCTCTTCCATATCCTTAAGGGTATTTGCCACATGGTAAAATTTCTCTGACTCTGTATCTATGCCCAAAATTGCAACGCATTTATAGCCCATGGAATGTGGCTCCACTGAGATGGTATAGCCACGAATAATTCCATTTTTCTCCATATTTCTAACCCTCTTTCTTACGGCGGTATCACTTATACCAAGTATTTTAGCTATCTCCGAATAATTCATTCTTGAATTTTTGAGCAAGAGTTCTATGATTTTTTTATCCCTCTCATCTAGCTCCATAGGCTCACCGCAAGATGAGAATGCCTTTTTTGTATTTTAAAATGAGCTATTTTACCTGTTTTAATATCTCCTCTGCCAATTTTCTTCCAATTCCGGGAATTCTAGTTAATGCATCCACATTCGCTCTTTTCAACTTTTCTATTGAATCAAAGCCAGAGTCAAATAATCTCCTCGCTCTAACTCTTCCAACTCCCTTAAGAGACACTATGGGCAAGAGCTCCTCTCTAACTCCATATTTCACCCTCAATCTGAGATTTTCCACATCCCTTATATGTGGGTAATGCAGAACCTTACCAATCTCCCCAAAGGCATATAAGAGCCAATCTGCAAGTTCAACCCTTCCATGGAGGTCTCCGGGGCCAATATCGTATCTTTCAATTATTTTATCCTGCGAGGTTTCTGCAATCCAATCCATAAGTATGGAGGCAGTTTTTAATGCACCAAAGAAAGTGTCTTGGTCAACATCAAATTCGTCTATTGCAAGCTCATGCGTGTAAGCCAAGCTGAATAGTTCTTCTAACTCGCCCCTCTTTGCCCTTATGGGGTTCATATCAGGTGTGCAGGAAATTGTGTGAAGTATGCAGAAAATATCAAAACTATGCTCGTAGCACTTGCGAAATATTATGGCTGTATAAGGGTCTATATACAAATCTGAAGTTCTCTTTCCCAAGGGAGTGGCTGAAATTAATCTCTTCCTCTTTATGAATTCATATTCTTCCAGAAAATCCAATATCCTCTCTACCTTTTTCTCTAAATTCTCCACGGGCATTTTAAACCCATAAAATGTTTTCTTGAAAAATTCAAAAATTTCATTCTCTTTGTTAATCATATCACTTGCTATTAAAGCCAAGATGTGAGTTCTAAGTGCACTCTCATTAGATAGTTGCGATTCTATATCTTCAATCTCACCCCTTATGTACATCTCCATATAATCTTGGGCCCTCTTCTCACTTCTCGCATAGATTATCCCTTCTCCACACTTATCGTACTTTGGCCTCCCCGCTCTCCCAAGCATCTGCTTGACTTCCATAACAGGAATATAAACGCTTGAAAAGCCATCATAGCGGGTGACATCTCTAACAATAACCGTTCTTGAAGGAAGGTTTATGCCAGCAGCCAAAGTAGGTGTTGCCACAATAACCTTTAACCACCTATTTTTGAATGCTTTTTCCACTATGCTCCTATGCTTGTTGCTCAATCCAGCGTGGTGGAAGGCAACGCCATGCCTTATCAATTTTGCAATTCTCTCGCTGTATATTGTGTACTCTTCATCCATAATTCTATCCGCCAAAGCATAGAGCTCTTTTTTATCCTCCTCGTTCAAATATCCTTCAACTCTCCTTCTTAGCTTCTCTGCTAGGGATTCTGCGGATTTTCTTCTGTTCACGAATATTAACACTTGCCCACCTAGTTCTATGCTTCTCTTAACCAAGTTACCTATGTTTATAGCATCGTGCTTTACTTCCACCTTCTCCCCATCCTCAAAGAGGAGCGTGTCATCGTAATAAACTCCAAGGCGCAATGGCACAGGCCTGAACTCGCTATAAATATGCTCCCCATTTAGCCATTCTGCAATCTCTTCAGAATTTTTGATTGTGGCGGATAATGCTATTATCTGCGCTTCATCATTAACATCCCTTATTTTTGAGATTACCATCTCCAAAGTTGGTCCTCTTGATGGCTCACCCATAAGATGGACTTCATCAACTATAACAACACCGAGATTGTAGGCGTATTCCAAATCATGCCTTAAAATAGAATCCATCTTCTCGCTTGTTGCTATAACAACATCGTAATACTTAAGATATCCAGCGGGGCTATCATAATCCCCCATTGCAAGGGCAACCTTCATACCGAATTTTTCAAATCTGCGCAGCTCTTCGTATTTCTCCATTGCAAGGGCTCTCAATGGCACTATGTAAACACTCTTCAATCCCATTTTAAATGCCCTCAAAATTGCAATATATCCAATTAGAGTTTTACCACTTGCTGTGGGTATTGCCACAACTAAATTTTTCCCGCTAAAAAGCTTCTTAATTGCATCTTCCTGCGGAGGGTATAGGTACCTTATTCCCTCATCTTCAAAAACTTTGAGCCATTCGCCATTCAAAGGAATATCATATATTTCCACAAGGGCTTATTTCATCATCCGTATAATAATTTTCCTCAGTGAAATATACGATATATCTGCTTTGCCTTTTTATCTCCTATTCCCTCAACTTTCTTCAGCTCAACTATATTTGCCCTAGCTATTTTTTCAATACTGCCAAAATGCTCTAAAAGATTCCTAGCGATTTTCTCTCCTATGTATGGGAGTGAAGAAAGGGCATAAATTTTCCACTCTTCATCGCTCATAACCCTCTTTGGTGGAATTCTCATCCATTTTCTCTCAAACTCACCCTCATTCTTTCCTTCCAATTCCCTCTTTATCAAAATCCTGAAAAATTCTGCTAGGGCATCATCATCTTCCGCATAGAATATGGGTATATTGTATTTGTACTGAATTTCCATATAGGCACCCATTATGTGGTTCCAGCCAAAAGAGGATAGGGCTATTTCATCTCCCATATAACCGTGGATGAGCAGGGCTCTTCTCCTTATCTCATAACCCATAACTTCTTGGGCCAGCATCCTTCTCATCTGGTCCCATAAGCGATTGCTCTTCAAGCTATTCAAAAAATCCGAAGTGCTCTTTCTCTCCACTAGCACTCCATAGGAATCAAATGCGATTAGAAAATCACCCACTGGGAGATTCACAAGCTTAAAGAAGTCAAAAATATTCTCTATGATATCAAGTATTGAGCGCTCCCTGTAATCCACAAATATCTTCATAATTTGTAAATTCTTTATAAGATTAAAAAATTATGCGTAGTAATACTCGCCCCTCTCCTTTTGCTCTCTATCTGTGTAGCTTCCTGGCTTGTTTATCCTTGGTCTCTTTGTTTCTCCATCCCTTCTGAATGTTATACCCACATTCTTTAGGAACAGATTCATTCCTTCCCTCATGGGATAAGGCCCTTTGCCAATTCCATGCCTTGCGGGCTCTCCGCCGAAAACCATTACATCATCCGCTACAATGTCAATGAAATATACATCATGGTCCACGACGAGAGCGCTTTTGCCAGTGTTCTCCATAACCCTGCGAATTACCTTTGCTGCTATCATTCTTTGGTTACTATCTAAATATGCTGAGGGCTCATCAAGTAAATACAAATCTGCTTCTAAGCCAAGGCATATGGCTATAGCAAGACGCTGCATCTCTCCACCAGATAGAGCATTCACATCTTTATTGTACATATGCTTAATTCTCAATGGATTAATTACTTCTGATAAGAAGAATGAATTAGACATTCTATCTTTGAATGTGAACATAAGCAACTCTTCCACTGTGCCATCGTACTGAGGTTTTATGTACTGCGGCTTGTAGCTTACCTTAACTTCCTCATTTATTTCTCCCTTATCTGCCTTTATTACTCCTGCGAGAATCTTCACGAATGTTGTCTTTCCTGTGGCATTTGGGCCTACCACGCCTACAACTTCCCCTATTTTTATCTCTCCCGGCTCAACCTCTAATTTGAAATTCTTGTATTTTTTCTCTATGTATGGCCATTTTATTAATGTTGGCAATTCCAAGCTTCTCTTTGGTGGATGCTCGGTGAATTCTATTTTCCAAGGTCTGAATCTAATATTCTCCTCCCTTAAATATCCTTCAAGGAATGAATTTATTGCGTTTCTTGTGGCTCGCACTTGTGAAACAACTCCGTAAGCACCTTCGCTTCCGTATAATATATGAACAACATCAGCTATGAAATCCATAACTGCCAAATCATGCTCAACCACAAAAACAATTTTTCTCTCTGTCAACTCCTTTATTATTCTTGCAATTTCTAACCTTTGGTCAATATCCAAATAACTGCTGGGCTCATCAAAGAAATAAACATCAGCATCTTTTAGCATAGTTGCCGCTATCGCCACACTTTGCAACTCTCCCCCGCTAAGCTTATCCACATCTCTATCCAAGATATTCTCAATTTTCAAAAGGGATGCAACTTCATCTATATCCTCGCTAACATTCTTCAATAATTCTCTAACTTTGCCCTTGAAAACTTTCGGGATTTTATCTACATACTGCGGCTTCAAAGCCGTTTTTATTTCTCCATCCCTCAACTTTGAGAAGTAATCAGCCATAACAGTTCCCGAAAAATAGTTAATAACATCATCCCAAGATGGTTTTCTTTCATAATTTCCAAGATTTGGGATTAAATTTCCTGAGAGGATATTCAAGCTTGTTGTCTTTCCCACGCCATTTGGGCCAAGTATGCCTACAACCTTTCCCTGCTTTATTTGCGGTAATCTGTAGAGGCGGAAGCCATTCTCTCCGTATTGATGTACCAGTTCCTCCTTTAATTCTTCTGGCAATCCGATTATCTTTACAGCTTCAAAGGGGCATTTGTGGACACATATTCCACAGCCCTCACATAGCTCCTCTATGATTTTTGGATATCCCTTCTCCGTTATAACTACGGTATCTATTCCCATCCTAACTGGTGGGCAATAGAGGCGGCATTCATAATTGCACTTTTTAAATTGGCATCTATCCTGCAAAACAACTGCAATATGCATAAAAGCACCTCAATCCCTAACCCAAAGATCATCCGGAAGCTCAGAGTATATGTTTTCAATATCCTCTTCTTTCTCCTCTTCCTCTTTGTAATAAACGAGTTCGTAAATTCTCTCTTTGTTTAGGAGCCAGTAATGAATGCGCCATTCTCTGCCATCCCAGAGTGTTGTTTCTTCCCTCTCCGTTTTCAAAATTCCTAAATCTTCTAAGATATAGAAGGTATCGCGATCCTCTGGCTCAAGCATATTATCTATGATTCTATCACCATAACCGAAGAAATTGAGAACATGTTCAGCTGTCATCTTTGCCTCATCAATGCTCAATCTCCTTTTTGGCCTGCTCAACCCATTTTGAATTGCCTTTGCTAAAAAATCAATGGTAACCACGAATTCTGCGCTTTCTACATCTTCTATTTCCACTTTTCACTCACTCCTAATGTGCAATGAGCTATTACTCAACCTTCCTATTTAAACATTTCCAATTGAAGGGGTTGATAATAAAAACATTTTTAAATTTTTCTTGAGATGTTATAGCATATCCCAATTCGCAAAGTTATAATACCTAATTTATCTTTATGCTTTGGTGAGGATATGAACATTGCAGTTATAGGCCTGCAGTTTGGCGATGAGGGAAAGGGAAAGATAGTGGATTACCTTGCTGAAGATTTTGATATAATCGCTAGATACTCAGGGGGTAGCAATGCAGGACATAGCGTTTTGCACAACGGTAAAAAATTCAAATTGCATCTCATACCCAGTGGAGTTTTGCGGGGAAAGATAGGAGTTTTGGGAAATGGCATGGCAATAGATTTTTCAGTTTTAGATGAAGAATTCTCATCTTTGAAGGAGGAGGGAATAGAGCCGAGGATAAAGATAAGCAGCAGAGCTCATGTGGTAACATCCTTTCACAAAATTATGGATGAGAGGGAGGATGAGATTATAGGTATAGGAACTACGAGGCGGGGAATAGGGCCCACATACGAAACAAAGGTTAAGAGAGTGGGCATAAGAGTTGGAGATGTTTTTGATGATAATGTTATGCTAAAAAGATTGAAGCTTGCCACAAAGTTATGGGGCATTTACTATGAAAAAGAAGTGGAAAAAGAGGCAAGGGCAATAAAGGAGCAGGTGCGAAAATTCAAGGAATTTATTGTGGATACTGAGATATGGTTGAACGAGGCCATAAGAGCAGGAAAGAATGTGCTCTTTGAGGGCTCTCAGGCAGCTCTTTTGGATGTAGATTTTGGCACATATCCCTTTGTGACTTCTTCCAATACCATCTCTGGTGGTATGCTCTCTGGGCTTGGAGTGCCGCCGAGGGTTATTGACAAAATTGTTGGTGTTATGAAGCCATACATGACTAGGGTTGGAGCAGGACCTTTTCCAACAGAGATATTTGGAGATATAGCCAAGGAGTTGAGAGATAAGGGTAATGAGTATGGAGCTACAACTGGAAGGCCAAGGAGGATTGGCTGGTTGGATTTACCCTTGCTCAGATATGCTGCTCTTGTTGGAGGCGTGGATGAAATTGCCCTAACAAAGGTTGATATTTTGGAAGGTATGAAAAAAATACCAGTGGCTTTTGAGTATGATTGTAATGGCAAAAGAAAATATCCTCCTTTACACATTGAGAATTGCAAGCCCATCTACAATGAGCTTGATGGATGGGAAAGCATAGAAGATGATAATTTATGGAATTATGTTAGAATGATAGAGAAGGAAGCTGGAGCTAAGGTACGCATAGTATCCTATGGTGCTAGCAGAGAAGATACAAAGCTCATAGGTTAATGCTCTCAATTATCTCCCTTATCTCTCCGCATCTTTTCTCCACATCTTTCACGAAATTTCTTATATCTTCAATAGCTTCGCTAGCTTTTATCGTTATCTTTGCTCCACTTGGAGAAGCTTCAATAATTCCCTCCTGTTCAAGAAGGCGAAGTGAATACCTTATTTTATGCTCAGGCATATTTAGCATATGTGAAAGCTTGATAATTCCAACTGGCTGATTTTCAATAACCGCTTTTAGTACCTTTATATGCCTTTCTAGGAGCGTCATTTCAGCATCTACTTTATATGTTAAACTCATCTTCTCACCCCCTGATGCTTGTTAGCATGTATAGAAAGGTAAGATAAAAACATTTTGGAAACGAAAGTTTTATTTCTTGTATGTGCATGCAAAAATATGCAAAGTGTAAAATTATCGGATATGTATAAGCTCAAGCTTGTTGGAGATGTGCAAGTATCAGAGGATGGAAACAAAGTTGCCTATGTAGTAGCAAAGATGGACAAAAAGAAGGATGATTACCTTTCCAAGATTTATCTCTACGATGGAAGAAGCAAGGCCTTTACCTCTGGCCCCAAGGATACAATGCCAAGATTTGCAAAGGACCAAATTATCTATGTTAGAAAAGGAGAGAAGAAAAGCGAGATAAGGGCTATACCTCTTTCAGGTGGAGAATCAAAGAAAATAGCCGAGGTGGAAAAGGGCGTTATTGATATGAAAATTGATGGGGAATATATTTACTTCTTATCTCCGGTGGTGAACAAGGAAAAGGATGATGTGAAGCGTATAACCTCAATACCTTTTTACTTCAATGGCAAGGGATTCATTTACAATGCAAGTATGCAGATTTTTAGGGTGCCGCTTAGAGGAGGCAAGGTTGAAAAACTAAGCGATGCAGAGGAGAAAATTTCAAGCTTTGATGTTAAAAAAGGAAAGATAGTGTATTCTGCCTCAGATGATGAACGTGAGCCCTTTATGGAGCATCTCTACATACTCAGGGATGGAAAGGGAAAAAAGATAAGCAAGAGAAAGGCAAGCATAAGTGCATTTAGAATATCCCCTGATGGCAAGAGGATAGCTGCATTTTTGAGTTTCCACAATAAGGGATTTGCAGAGCATAAGCAATTGCACATGCTACCCATTAAAGGAGGAGATTATGAACTTGCCTGCTCGGAAAAATTCTCATTTGGAAAATCTTTGAACTCTGATGCTAGATTTGGCGGTGGTAGTGTAATGCAGTGGATAAATGAGAATGAAATTCTATTCATTGCAACTGAGAGAGGGAAGCAGCCAATTTTTACATACAGCCATGGTAAGTGCTGGAAAATTCTGAAGGGGAATAGAAGCGTGGAAAGCTTTGCCTATGCCAATGGTACTTTAGCTTTTATAGCTCAGGAGATGAACCATCCCGCGGATGTGTTTATAAAGAGAGAAAGGGAGAAAAGAATAACAAATCTCAATAGATTTTTAAAATTGCCCAAGGGAGAGCATTTCACCTTTAAGGCCAGCGATGGCGAGGAGATTGAGGGATGGATTTTGTTGCCAGAGGGTAAGGGGCCACATCCAGCGATTTTAGAAATTCATGGAGGGCCAAAGACATCTTATGGTCATGCCTTCATGTTTGAATTCTACTATCTTCTATCTCAAGGATTTGCTGTGATTTTCACAAATCCCCGTGGCTCTTCTGGCTATTCGGAAGAATTTGCTTTAATGATAAGGGGAGATTTTGGAAATAGGGATTATAAAGATTTGATGGAGGCCGTTGATTATGTGCTCGCCAATTATCCAATTGATGAGAAGAGGATTTTTGTCACTGGTGGCTCCTATGGTGGATTCATGACAAACTGGATTGTTGGACATACAAATAGATTCAGAGCTGCTGCTACGCAGAGGAGCATAAGCAACCAACTCTCTTTCTGGGGCACAAGTGACATAGGCCCATGGTTTAACAAGGATTATATCGGTGCTGGCAAAGACCTATGGGAAGGATCTGAGGAGTATTGGAATATGAGCCCTTTGAAGTATGCTAAGAACATAAAGACCCCGTTGCTAATAATTCACAGCGAGGAGGATTATCGCTGCCCGATAAGCGAGGCATACCAATTATTTTATGCACTCAAAATGCAAGGAGTGGATACAAAGATGGTTTTATTCCCTAAGGAAAATCATGACCTCTCCCGCAGCGGGAAACCAAAGCATAGGGAGATAAGATTGAAGGAAATTGCAGAGTGGTTCAAAGAGCACATGGAATAATTTTTAATAATTCTCATTTTAATTCTTTTT
>WAPW01000040.1 GCA_015520565.1 Candidatus Aciduliprofundum sp.
TAGAGCTAATTGGATATGTAAAAAATGAGATGTTGCTCCCATATTACCAGAGGGCAAAGGTGTATGCCCAACTTTCATTAAGCGAGGGTTTGCCAAATACCCTATGTGAGGCAATGTTGGCAGGAGCCATACCTGTAGGCACTAATAGAGGGGGAATTCCTGAAGCCATGGGAAATATAGGTTTTTATGTGCCTTATGGCGATGTAAAGGCAACTGCAAAAGCAATAAAAGAGGCCTTAGCAGCTCCAGAGGAGCTTGGATTGAAAGCTAGAGAGAGAATTGTAAAATTATTTCCTAAAGATAGGAGAGAAAGGGCTTTGTTGAATCTGATTAACCTAGCACCTTTAATAAAGTACTCATCCAAATTCAGTAAAGCAAGGAATATAGAGAATTATGTGGACATAAGGGAATACTCACAAAATTCCTTGGAGATAACAATAACTCTCAAGAATAAGCATTTCCCTTTAAAAATATAAGTTTATTAACCACCCTACACATAACCCCTTATGATACTCATAACGGGATCATCTGGACAACTTGGATCTTATTTGATTGAAAGCATTCCAAACTCTGTGGGATTAGACCTTAGGCCTTCTAAATTCACAAAGATAGTTGGAGATATAAAGGGAGAGCTAGATGCTCTCTTGAAAAATTATGAAATTGATGCAATAATCCATGCAGCCGCTCAAGTAAGTGTTGTAAAAAGTGTTGAAAATCCAAAAAACGATGCAGATAACAACATAATGGGCACTCTAAACTTATTGGAGTATGCAAGAAAGAAAGATATTGAGCAATTTATTTACATATCCTCCGCAGCGGTTTACGGAGAGCCAAAATATTTACCCATAGATGAAAAGCATCCAACAGAGCCAAAGAGTCCTTACGGGCTGAGCAAGCTAACGGGGGAAAGATACGCCTTGCTATATTCCCAGCTCTATGGATTGAAAGTTTCATTAATAAGGCCATTTAACATATTCTCACCAAGGCAAGACCCAAATAGTCCATACTCTGGAGTTATTTCCATTTTCGTATCAAGAGCAAAGAAGGGTTTGCCATTGATAATCTACGGAGATGGAAAGCAAACGAGGGATTTTGTAAATGTGCAAGATGTTGTGCAGCTTGTGAAATTAGCCCTAGCAAAAAAAGCAGAGGGAGTTTATAATTGTGGCACAGGAAGAGAGACGAGCATAAACGAGCTTGCAAGAATAATTGCAGAGCTTAGTGGAAGAGAGATAAAAATAATACACGACAAGCCTAGAGAGGGAGATATAAGAAGATCCTATGCTAATATATCAAAGGCGCAAGAAATAGGGTACAAGCCAAAAACGAATTTAAAGGAGGATTTAAATAATTATTTCTTTCAATAAATTCTGCTTCTAGCAGCCACAACACCCTTCACTCTGGCTCCAGGAGCAATATATGTATAGGAGCCTATCATTGTACCAACATCTATACTCACATTTATTCCTGTATGAACATTGTCTCCCATAATTACGCCAAGCTTGCGTCTTCCAGTATCCACAATTTTATCCTTTACCACAACCTTGATATTCTTTTCATCTAGTCTTAAATTTGCCACTTTCGTGCCCGCCCCAAGATTGCAATTCTCTCCAATAATGCTATCACCCACATAGTTAAAATGCGGTACCTTGCTTCCATTCATTATTATTGAGGCCTTTACCTCGCAAGAATTACCAACATGGCAATTATCTCCAATAACAGTGTAGGGCCTTATGTAAGCATTGGGCCCAATCTTGCAGTTCTTGCCTATGAGCACTGGCCCTTCTATGTAAGTTCCGCTCATTATTCTCGTACCCTCTCCTATGCAAACTTTGCCCTTGAGAACAACATTATCCTCCACTTCTCCCTTTATCTCGCATTCCATTTTTTCCAAGTATGCCTTAATGGCGTCAAGAAGGTGCCAAGGATATCCTATATCTAGCCATAGTCCATCATACTGCACAATCTTCACCTCATGCTCCTTGGCAAACATGTTTATGGCGTCTGTGAACTCAATCTCGCCCCTGGGAGATAATTCTACTTTCTTTATGTAATCAAATATTTTGCGATTGAAAACATAAATTCCCGCATTAACCAAGCCTGAAGAATTTGGAACTTTTTCCCTTATCTCCTCTAAATTTTCATTTCCAATTAGAAGCCCATAGGGCTCAGCATTTTCCTTGTAAACACCGAGAACAGCATTATCATGATTCAAAATTTCAGAGATTGCATCCTTTTCAAAATACAAATCTCCATTCAAAATCAAAAACTTCTCATCCTTGTATTTTGAGGCGTAGAGTGCAGCATCTCCAGTACCCCTTCTCTCCTTCTGGTACACATAATCTATTGTTGCACCCCTATAATCATGTCCGTATCTCTCAGCTATCTGCCTACCTTCATAACCAATCAATATTGAAATTTTCTCTACGCCATTCTCAACGAGAGCATCAAGAATATGTTCAATTATTGGCTTGTTCGCAAGGGGAATGAGTGGCTTTGGCCTAGTATCCGTTAGGGGCCACATTCTCGTGCCTTCCCCAGCTGCAAGGATAAATGCACGCATAGAAAGAGAAAAGAGAGAAAATATAAAATATTAATCCAAATAAATCAAAATTTTTATAATGATTATGCACTCACCCCCTATGATTTCCTCGCTAATAAATGCACTACCAAAAGCAGAGCTGCATATCCATGTTGAAGGAACTTTAGAGCCAGAGTTGATACTAGAGTTTGCAAAGAAAAACAAAGTGCAAATACCTTACAACTCTGTGGAAGAGATAAAGAAGGCGTACAGATTCAAGAATCTTGAAGATTTTCTAAATTTGTATTACTCCGGGCTGAGAGTTTTGAAAGATGAAGATGATTTTTACACGCTAACTATGAATTATTTAGAAAGGGCAAATGAGAATAATATTAGGCATGTTGAACTCTCCTTTGACCCCCAAGCACATACAAGAAGAGGAGTAAAATTTGAAGATGTTATAGAAGGCATTCATTCTGCCCTAAAGGATGGCAAGAAAAAATATGGAATTTCGTGGCTTCTAATTCTATCCATACTAAGAGATTTGAGCGTAGAAGATGCTATGCAGACATTGAGCAAAGCTGAAGAGTACAAGGATATAATAGGTGCAATTGGATTAGATTCCTCAGAATTTGGAAATCCTCCTTCAAAATTCAAAAAAGTGTTTGAAAAAGCAAAGACATTGGGATTTCATAGAGTTGCACATGCTGGGGAAGAGGGGCCTCCCTCATATATCCATGAGGCCATAGAGCTGGGTGTAGAGAGAATAGACCATGGGATAAGGGCAATAGAGGATGAAAAGCTTATGCAAGAGCTTGGTAAAATGCGTATTGCATTTACCCTATGCCCCCTATCCAATTTAAAACTCAATGTGGTAAAATCTCTAGAAAATTATCCTCTCCGAGAATTCTCAAAGGCAGGAATAATGGTAACAATTAACTCAGACGACCCTCCATACTTTGGAGGATATATAAACAAGAATTATGAAGAGGTGGCAAAAGCACTGGATTTAAAGCCCGAGGAAATAATAGAGATCGCTAAAAATTCAATAATTGCAAGCTTTGCACCTGAGAGAAGAAAGAGAGAGATTTTGAGAAAAATAAACAAAGTGGAAAAGAATTATTTGGATAACACCTGATAAATTTTTTCCATCCAAAATGATGCGGATTCTTTGCTTTCAAATTCCACTGTTATGCGAACCTTGGGCTCTGTGCCTGAAAATCTAATTAAAAACCAGCCATCATCCATATCTACTCTATATTCATCCACCCTTTGCACAGGATAATCTTTGACAAATTTCTCAATTTTCCTTTCCATTTCATCTCTATCCTCATAGTAAATATTTTTTCTGAGGGTATAATATTTGGGAAATTCTTGCACTATTGAATCAATATCCTCTTTGGATGCAATTTCCGCAAATTTCAAAGCTGCATAGATGGCATCGGGTGTATAACGCCAAGAGGCGAATATCTGCGTACCGCTATTCTCACCGCCAAATTCTATGCCCTTCTCTCTCATAACCCTTGAAACATTTGCATCTCCAACTTTGCATCTAACAACCTCTGCAAAATTCTCTAAGAGTTTGGAAGAATCCACTGGAGCTACAATTCTCTTGTATCCAAGAACCTTAGTAAAGATGGCAAGAATTTGATCCCCGCTAAGATACTTGCCGGAGGGGGTTATGGCTAAAAATCTATCAGCATCACCATCATGCGCTATTCCCAAATCAGCTTTCTTCGCAATAACCATCTTTTTCAAATATATCAAATTCTCCTCGCTTGGCTCACTGGGATGCCCAGAAAATTGCCCAGAGGGGTGACAATTTAGAGTGGTAACCTTAGCTCCCAAATCTCTAAAAATAAAGGGGGTTAAAACACTTCCAGCACCGTTAGAACAATCTATCACGACATTCAAATCCATTGCCTTAAATTCTTTTAGGAAAGCTTCTCTGTGCTCATTTAGCATATTCTCTTCATAGAATTTTCCAACTTTGTTCCATTTTGCAATGCTCCTTCTTTGAAGTTTTGCAATTTGCTCGTCACTGAATGCAGAGCCATCAGGATTCCAAAATTTTATCCCATTGTACTCGGGAGGGTTGTGCGAGGCAGTTATCATAACTCCTGCATTATGGTTCTTAGTCGCATAAGCAAGGCTCGGAGTTGGAATCTTACCCCCATAATAAACAGATGCTCCCGAGGCCATTATAGCACCTGCAATTACAGAAACTATAGAATCAGAAGTTATACGAAAATCTGAGGCAAGGGCAATATCATCGTACTCATTACCCAAGCTTATTCCAAGCTGATAAGCTAGATTTAATAACTCTTCGCCCCATTTCATTCTAACTCCAGAGGAGCCCGAAAATTTCATAGATGTGAAGGCCTTTGTGTCTATAAAAATTTTATGGAATATTGTAATTGGCATCTATGGATCTAAGCCCTCTGGAGATTTACATAATTCTTCACCTAAAAAGGGCAAATGTTGAGTATGCAAAGATGATTATGAAACTTACAAATATTGATTTAGAGAAAATAGAAAATGCTATAACTTCTCTGGAGAAAAAGGGATTAGTGGAGAGAGATTCTGGAAGCGCAATAAAGAGAACAAGGGCAAGATTCAAAAGAGCTAAGGAGGTACACAAGCATCACTCTTACTATCATCTCTCAAAAGAGGGTTCTTTGCTAGCAAGAAAGATAAATGAAGAATTCTTGGAGAATTACTTCAATTCAATCCTCGGCTCAAATGGATTCAAATTCTTAAAAGTCCTAATATCTGAGAATTTTGATGAAGCTTGTAAGCATATAAGCATAGATTGCAATATGGCTAGGGAATTTTTGATAAAGGAGAATTTTATCACACCCTCTGAAAACAAAACAAAATTTTTGAGATTATTCTTCTCATTTCTCTAGCCCTAAATTATTCCACCGTGACACTCTTGGCGAGATTTCTAGGTTTGTCTATTTCTCTTCCAAGTAATTTTGCAGTATGATAAGCTAGAAGTTGCAAAACCACAACATTCACAAATGGAGATAAATGTGGCTCTGTTGAAGGAACTTTTATAAGGGTATCAACATACTTTCCCACATCTTCGCTTGAGGATACACCGATAACATAGGCATTGCGAGCGCTAACCTCTTTTATATTTGATAACATCTTATCGTAAGTTATATCTTCTGGCACAAGGGCAATGACGGGAATGTCCTCTTCTATCAAAGCCAAAGGTCCGTGCTTTAACTCACCAGCAGGATAGCCCTCTGCGTGGATGTACGAGATTTCCTTCATCTTCAAAGCTCCTTCAAGGGCTATCGGGTAATTCATTCCCCTCGCTATGAAAAACATATCCTTTCTTTTATGTATTTTTTCTGCTTCTTTTTTAATAATTCCATTCAAATTTAATGTGTTTTCCACATACATAGGAACTTTTCTCAGGGAATTAAGCAAATCCCTGGCGTGAGATGCACTTAACTTGCCCATACTCTCTCCAGCTTTGATGGCAAAATATTCTAGTGCCATAAGCTGAGCTGTAAAGGTTTTTGTGGCTGCAACACCTATCTCTGGCCCAGCGTTTGTGTAAATAACTTTATCCACATAATTTGTTATAGAGCTTCCTACAACATTCGTAATGGCAAGGGTTTCATTTCCACTCGCCTTAGCTTTTCTTGCGGCTGCTATTGTATCTGCAGTTTCTCCACTCTGGGTTATAAATATCGCAAGAGAATTATCAGCCACATTTGGCCTGTAACGATACTCGGAGGCATAATAAACTTCCACAGGGATACGAAGAAGCTCCTCTATTATGTATTTCCCAACTAGGCCAGCATGGTAAGATGTACCACATGCAACAATAGTAACCCTCCCAAAATCAAAATTCATATCGTTGCGAGAGAGTAAAGAATGCAAGGTGGAGTCCAAAGCAAATGGTTGCTCGTATATTTCCTTCAGCATAAAATGCTCATACCCTGATTTTTCAGCATCCTCTATGCTCCACTCTACAATTTGTACTTCCTTATTTATTTCATTCCCATTGAAATCGTAAAAATGGACAAAATCTTCTGTGAGCTCAGAAATTTCTCCATCTCTCATAACTATTACCCTATTTGTATACTCTAAGAAAGCTGGTATGTCCGAGGCAACGAAATTTTCATGGTCTCCCACTCCTATAACAAGGGGACTATCCTTCTTTGCTGCCATTATCTTCCTCTCATTCTTGCTAATTGCAACTATGGCAAAAGAGCCCTTTAACTCTTTTATAGCTTTGAAAAATGCTTCTTTTAAATTCCCATTGTAATGCTCTTCTATCAAATGGGCAATTACCTCACTATCAGTATCTGACTTAAATTTATGACCCTCCTTTATGAGCTTTTCTTTTAGTTCCATATAATTCTCAATTATCCCATTATGCACTATGGCTATTTCGCCCTTACAATCCAAGAAGGGATGCGCATTTCTGTCCTCTGGCACCCCATGAGTAGCCCATCTAGTGTGCCCAATCCCGAGGGTTCCATCAAAATCAAATTCTAAAGAATCTATGTACCCCTTTTTCTTCGCCACATTTATCTTTCCATCCACTATTGCCACTCCTGCTGAATCATAGCCACGATATTCTAACCTTTTGAGAGATTTTAAAAGAACTTCCTTAGCGCTTCTGAAACCTATATAGCCGATTATGCCACACATTATACCACTCTCTCCTCGTTGGCAACATCCTCTTTCAAAACCTTCAAAGAACCTATTTTTGCATTAGAGCCAACAACAACTCCAGGATGTATTACAACAGAAGAGCCAATATATGCACCCTCCCCAATTATTATTCCACTATTTACATCAATTATCTCCCCCTCTACAATCTTCCTCGCCTTTCCAGATAAGCCCACAAATTTTACCCCAAGCCACGATTCCCTTCCAATCACAGAATCTTTCAAATATGACCCCTCTCCAATACTCACATTATCCATAATCAAGGAATTTTCAATATAGCTCAATGCACCTATTCTAACACCATCTCCAATGCTCGTATCTCCTATTATAACGCTATTTGGGCCTATTTCACAATTTTTCCCGATTTTTACATTGCCATGAACATAAGTGCCTGCACCTATCCTGCTATTCTCCCCAATCTCAACATTTCCTATTATTGTGGATTCTTCTATTTTCCCAGCTAATTTTCTAACATTTCTCCGCAGTGAATAACTATTCAATTCAATCAAATCCCAAGGATAAATTGCATCTTTCCACTCACAATCTGTGATTTTTAACCTTATACCCATATCATTCAAAATCTCGGGCAAATTATAAATCCCTTCTTTCATTTTCTCCTCTATAATTCCAAAAATCTCTCCATCAAAATGACCCATTCCTGTAAACGCTATTGCCTCTCCATCCCAAGAGCTTCTCACAATCTTTATATTACCATCCACACTCTCCACAATTCCATATGCTGAAATTCTATTACTATGCGCACCAATTATTGTGTTAATTTTCGTATTGAGTAATTCTTTAACACATCTTTCTCCCACAATGTTATCCCCAAAGAGAAGAAGGAACTCCCCATCAATTTTTGCTTGATATAGCGCGTGAGCTGTGCCAAGTTGCTTTCTCTGTTCAACATAATCTATATGGACACCAAAATCTGCCCCATTACCAAAATACTGCTTTATTCTATCAGATTTGTATCCCACCACTATGGTAATTTCCTTAATGCTATTATTTCTAAGGGCTTCAACAACATACTCAAGAATCGGTTTATTGCCCACAGGAAGCATGACCTTTGGCATATATGTTGTTAGGGGTCTTAAACGCATACCCTCCCCTGCCGCAAGTATTATAGCTCGCATATTTATTGAAATGAAGAGAAGTATAAAAAATTACCCTCCAAAGAGCTCAAATATAGCAAAGTAGATGGAGAAGAGAAGAAGGAAGAGCCCGTAAATTCTCCTCAATTTTTTCTTATCTGCATTCACAGTTATCCAAGCCCCGAGATAAGCCCCGGGTATAGCGCCAATTGTGAGCCCAAGGGTTATGAGCCAATCAATATGCCCCAAATACCAATGAACAAGAATGGATGGTATGGCTGCAAATAACACCATTGCAACTGAAGTTCCAATCGCCTTCTTTATACTCATTCCAAGAAGGAGAAGAATGGGTACCATCAATATGCCCCCACCATTGGCGAGCATACCAGATAAAAGACCAATCACGAATCCCGCAAGCAGGATAACCCATACCCTCTTTTCCATCTTTCTCTTCTTATTACCTGATATCATTAATCTTATAGCTACATAAACCAAAAACACCGCAGTTAATATCATTAATATCTTTCCATTTATATACTTCGTAGCATAGGCGCCAATGAAAGAGCCCGGGAGAACAACGAGAAGCATCTTCTCAACCATCTTCCAGTCAACGAGCTTCTCATCCTGATACCTCTTCAAGGCTATTGAGGAAGATACAAGAGTCATTGGCAAAGGACTTGCTAGGGCAAGGAAAGGTGGAGTGAGGAAAAATATGCGCAATATGGGTGTGCTTATAGAACTACCTCCAAATCCAAACATTCCTCCAAGGAGCCCGATGAATATACCTGCAATTACGAGGTAAATCAAGTTTAGCACTAAAGGATATTACAAACCCATAATAAAAGATTTCCAAAGTGTTTTATAAGAGATGAGTGATATCCAGTTATGCTTGAATTTGGACCCATAAAACTGAGAGCTTGGGAAAGGGAGGATTTGGAGAAGGTGCACGAATGGGAGAACGATTTTGAGACCATGCTTTACTCTAGAGGCATGCCTCAACAGGTTAAGAGCTATGATGCCGTTGTGAAGTATTACGAGAAGGAAATGGAGAGGGAGGATAGGTTACACTACATCATAGAACTACGGGGCTCAGGGGAAGCAATAGGCACCGCAGTTATAAGGCTCCATGACTGGGGCGGCGTAAGGAGAGGAAACATTGGAACTTACCTAGATAAGAATTACTGGAATAAAGGATTGGGAAAAATAATAACTCTTGCACTTCTTGAAATATCCTTCTACCATCTAAACTTGGAAAAATGCGAAGCATGCAGCGTTGAGTACAATAAAAGGGCGCACAAGGTATTGAAGGATTGCGGATTCAGAAGGTATGGCGTAGAAAGAAAATCTATGTTTGTTCTTGGTAGAAAATGGGACTGGCACTGCTTTGATATTCTTCGTGAGGAATATATGGAGATGAGAGAAGAGCTATTTTCAAAAATTTTAAAAGAGGGAATGGACGAATACATGGAAAAGATTAATCTTTCTTAACCTTATATTTTATTTCCACTTCCTCTATATCTCCCACACCTTTAAATGCTGAAAGCATACCTGTGATGGTTTTTATAACAACATCCTGTGCAAATTTTCCCATGTAAATATCTTTTCCATTAACCTTCACACTTATAACTGCATTGGGGTTCCAGTACCTGCAATTCTTAAAATCATCCTCTCCACGATAAATCGCCTCAGCCATCTCCCTGCAATTCCTATGGTTGCACTCCCCACAGTTGAAATTGGGAAGCTCGTTCATTATCCTCTCTATTTTTACCTCTTTTTCTATATAATTCAAAACATCCTCAATATTTGGATTTCTCATTATGCAATTTTCACATTCTGCATCTCCCAAGCATATTTTTGGCAGAAATTTGTAGGATTTAAATCCTTCAACAAGAATTATATCATAATTTTCCAAGGATTTTAGAAGGGAGAAAAGAGATGATACTTTCTTTATATGAACTTGCTCATCTCCTAAAAGCACAACTTCCATAGCTCCTGCTTCTCTAAACCTCGTGCTATCCTTGCCCTGCATATCTATTCCATGTGGCGTGTGCTTCACCACAGCTATTTTGTAATCTTTCAATCTTTGCAAAAGTTCCACAATCATACTCGTTTTACCAGAATTAGAGTATCCACAGAATCCAAGATACATCCCTAATCACCCCATAAATGCACTTCTATCTCCTCATCCTTTTCAACCAAATCTGAATTTGCAGGTATTATTATATATCCATCAGAATCAGCCAAGCTCGTTATTGCACCAGATGTTTTGTAGGCAGGATAAGCATAACCATCCTTCAAATGCACCGTGAAAAATTGCATTCTTCCCAAAGTTGAAGTTATGCGCCTAGCCATCCTTGCCTTTACTACCCTCTCCTTCTTAGGGGGCAGCCTTGCCATCTTTCTAACCGCTGGGCCCAAGAATTGATATGAATCGTTCAAGCAAGATGCTGGAAATCCGGGCATTCCAAATATCAATTTATCTCCCCTAGCACACCATGTTGGCTTTCCGGGCTTGATTTGCACGCCGTGAAATAGAATTTTTGCATGCTTTGACACAACATCAATAAGCATATCCCTATCTCCCACGGATGAGCCACCAGAAAAAACAACCATATCATACTTCAACGATTCCATCAACTTATTTTCAATATCCTCCTTGTCATCTATAACGAAAGGAAATATGATGGGCTCTCCACCATTCTCCCTTATAACCGAGGATATGGTGTATGTGTTCACATCGTAAATCTTGCCTTTTTCAATTTTCTCACCGGGAACCATGAGCTCGTTGCCTGAGGGTAGAACAGCTATCTTCGGCCTTCTATACACTTTTACCTTTGCTATCCCCATGGCTGCAAGGGCACCTATCTTTGGAGGATTCAAAATCGTACCTTTTGCCAATATTTTCTCTCCCTTCTTTATATCTTCACCTTCGGGGGCAACATCAAATCCTGGGTGCACTGGACGATAAACTCTCACAATATTTCCATCTTCTTCAGTATCTTCCACGCGAACAACAGCATCTGCACCCTCTGGAAGCATGGCTCCCGTAGCAATTCTTATGCATTCTCCCTTCCCCACTTTTATTTCCTTATACTCACCAGTATTTATCTCTCCCACGAGCTTGAATTCCTTAGGTGCATATTGGCCAGCCCCGTATGTATCTTCAGCTCTAACAGCATAGCCATCCTCAGCTGCCCTGGCGAAGGGAGGAACATTTATGGGTGAGATAATATCTTCAGCCAAAACTCTACCCAAGGCGTCCAAGAGATTTACTTCTTCCACATCTTCAATGGGCTTCACATTCTCCAATACAATCCTTTTTGCATCTTCAAAGGGTATTAAATTTGTAAAGGGTCTCATAGGGGGACATGCTCATTTGAGCATATCAAATTTGTTATTTAAGGATGAATGAATAAACAAACTTGTCCAGAAAGAATTAAATAAGTTTAGATAATGGACAAAAGAGGTGATTTAAGTGGACAAAGTAGAAGCAAATGTATTGCAATGGCTCACCGCTGGAAGCGATGATGCCGTTGATATAGTGGACCTGCCATGGAGAGTTGAGGAGTTGGAAATGGGAGTTTACTATGCGGAGCATCCCTCAGTGCCAATGCACTTAATGGTTGCCTTTTCGGATAACTTCGTGCATCTAATAGTGCCAACAACCATTGAAACTGCAAATATGAGTGATGAGGAAAAGTTACGCATATACGAGACGCTTATGTGGCTAAACGATAAGGTGCATATGATGAAGTATTCCATTGGTGGAGAGAATAAGAATATTAGATTAATAGTTGACTTGGATAAATCAACATTGGGCAAAGAGGAGTTTAACAATGCTCTTGTATCTTTAGTCATTGGAGTACTTGTTGGAGTCAAGGCATTGGGTATTGAGATGGAATTTATGCAGAAAGTTTTCCAAAGGTTAATTGATATGCTAGTTTACAGGATAGAGAATGGTGCCTCTGAGGAAGAACTTATGAATTTCTTAACAAAAACAGTTGGAATGGATGTTAGAGATGCAAGGGACCTTTTGGATGCAGTTACTCAAGCTATGAAATCAGAGTAATTTTCTTTTTTATTTCTTTAACATTCCATCTCTAAAATACCTATCATTTTTTATGAAAGCAACCAAGGAAAGTGAAGCTATCTCAGGTATTATAGCCATTAGCATTGTATATGCAAGGCCAAAGATGGGGATAAAGTAAGTACCAAGCAGAGGACCAACAACCCATCCCATGGCCATGGATGAATTCATAAGCCCTAGAGCTGTTGCCCTTTCCTCCTTAGTGCTCATTCTAGATACATAAGTATTTGCAGAATTAAAATACGAGCCCCATTTACTTCCCGAGACCACAGCGGCAAGAATAAGGATTGGTATTGTTGTAGCAGAGTAATAAAGGAAAAATGTAAACATGTACCCTATTAAGCCATATATGAGTATTGGCTTGCTCCCGTATTTATCGGCAAGATGCCCAAATATGAATATTAAAGGTATGGAAACAAGACCATCTATTCCAAAATATGTGCCTACCCATGAGGCACCAAATCTGGCACCGATTAATAATGAGAGGTATGTATAAACCATACCAGAACCTATCATGCTTATGAAAATAGAAATTGAGAAAAGGGTGATATTTCTATTTCTCTTCACAAACTCTTTCACATTCTTCCACTTAAAAACAGTTCTACCTGGCCTATCATAGCGCATTAATAATCTCAAATCTTTCGGGTTCCTTTTCTCCTCTTTGAAGAACAAGAGCAAAACTAAACCAGAGAAAATTGGTATGGAGGAGAAATAATATACAAAATTTATGGGAAAAATGGAGGTTATAAATCCTCCTGAAAAATTTCCGAGCATAAATCCAATGTTGGAAAAGGAATTGAAAACAGCAAATCCCTTACCCACATCCTTGGAAATCTCGGATACTAACGCGCTTATCGCTGGGGTTTGAGCAGATATGAAAAATCCTTGCAACGCACGAAGAAGAAGAACTAAAAATACCGAGGAGGCAAATCCAATTAGAAGAAAGAAAAATCCGCTAGAGAAAACTCCGAAAATTGCGAATATCTTTCTTTTGCCCATTCTATCCGAGCTCCTACCCCAGAAAAACTGGCCAAATGAGGATGTTATGTTGAATAATATGGATAACATACCAACTGCTAGAACTCCTCCTCCCAGAAGCTTTATAAAATTAGGTAAATAGGGCCAAGCCATACCCCACCCTATATTTATAAGAAGAAATGCGATTGATAGGTGCAGCAATTTACGATTTAGGACAACCTTAAATCCATTCGCAAACACGAACTGAGATTATTTTGATGTATTAAATTATTTTGCGCCATGATGCAATTGCAAGTTTTTTAATATGCCTTAACCATGGGGCAATCATGGTTGAATTTTCAGTTCCTTGGGAAGATAATGAGAAGCTAAAAACCCTAGTGGAGAGAATTAAAGGGGATATTGAATTAAACACTCTTTGGAAAGCATCCAATATAATTGCCATTGACCGCCTTGGATACAACGACCATGGCCCTGTGCATGTTAAGATCGTGGCAAATATGGCTCTAAGGATGCTCAGAATTCTAATAGCCAAGGGTATTGTTCCAGGTGTAGTAAAAAATTATGGAATGAAAAATGAGGATGCGGAAATAATTGTCACACTCGCTTCTGCTCTCCATGACATAGGGCACGCAATACATAGAACTGAGCACGAGGATAACAGCCTCGTGTTAGCAGCTCCCATAATTGATAGGCTTCTTGAAGGCATATACAATGAAGAGGAAAAAACAATAATAAAAGCGGAAACTTTACATGCAATATTCTCTCACAGGGCAAACATAATACCTTTGACAATTGAAGCTGGAATCGTGAAAATTGCAGATGCCTTGGATATGGAAGAGGGCCGCGCTAGAATTCCATTCAAAATAGGAAAGGTGAATATACACTCAGTATCAGCCCTTGCAATAAAGGAAGTTAGTGTTATGGAAGGAAATGAAAAGCCCTTAAAGATAAAAATAAAGATGAGAAACTCAGCTGGAATTTTCCAAGTGGATGAGCTCCTCAAAAATAAAATTGAAACCTCTGGATTAAAAGATATGATAGAGGTAGTTGCAGAAGTAATAGGTGAAAAAGAGGAAAAGATAATTGATAAAGTTATGTTTTGACACTTTCTTTTTCTATCTTTATAATTACTTTTAACAAATTTTCCAAATCTTCTAAATTTCTTTTTATATCCATTAACTTCTTTCTGTACTCTTCTGAGTGTGCATTTTTAGATAGTTCCTCTATTATCCCAACAATGGGTATAATTTCTTTATTAAGCAATTCCTTCGGCTGCTCCATAAATTTTTCTCTAAAAATAGGATTTGGTGAAAAATACTTGACTTTTTTCTCCCTTCTCACAGTAACTAAATCATCACCTACAAGCCTCTTTAGGGATGTTGATATTGATGTCCTACTCAAATTTGTCAATTCCAATATATCCTTTATAGTTAATGGTCTTTCACTTAACAGCAAAATTCCATATATTTTTCCCTCAGTGCTATTATAGCCCCATCTAATCATTATTCTCTCCACAAGTTCAATGAATTTCTTGTTTTTACCATGAAAGCCCATGGTTTCACCTCAAAAAAAGAAAAAGGAAATATTATATTATATTTTTGCCTCATTTCCTTAGTGCTATGAGAACACCGCCTATCAAAGCCAATATGGCACCTACCCAGTAGAATCCTCCATCAAACACTAGGGTAATCACTGCCATTCCAAATATTCCCCATCCAATTCCCGCAGGGCTCTTCTTGTAGAATGGGGCTAAAGCTAACATTATTATGCTCAATGCAATCTCAACGATCCCTGTTACAAAGGCATCAGTCACTGACCACATGTAGAGGTTATTGGTAACCATAGCAACAATGCCATCCACTAGTATGAGGATTGCACCCACGAGGGCTATCCATAGTCCTGTTCTGCCCACCTTCTTGGTTTTAACCTCATTTTTTTCATCGGTCATCTTACTCACCCAATGGAATATATGCAACACTCTTATTTAAAATTTTCTGATATATCGGATAAAACTGATATATTAGGTAAAATTTGCAAATTATTCACGCAGAAAATTTACATCCAAGCTGCAATAAGCTAAAAGATATAGGAAAGAAAAAATTAAAGGATAGTTGGAGATACTGTAAAATGGGATATGCATGCCAAGGATGGGGCTGGGCTGTCACGGACACACATTCGAGGTGAAGGATGAAGAATTAGTTGATACCGCAGAAAAAATTCTTGAGCGAGGAAAAAAGTTGAATAAAAAAGGGAAAATTTTGATAATTTTCGATGGAAAAAAGGTGGGATTTCTAAAGAAAAATGCTCCTCTAAAAGAATTGAAAGCGGGCAGCATGTGGAAAAGTGCTATGGGAATCAAAGTTGAACTCTTGTGGAAAGACGCATTCATCGGGGCCCTTATTTTGAGGGATGTGGATGGACTTAAAAAAGCTCTTGAAACTTGAGTTTCTAACGCAAAGCAGCGTTGGAGCAGCTGAAGGACTCGGCGAGTCTTTTTTCAGCATAGTTGCAACGAGAATGGGCGCATCCGCCTTCATAATCGCTCTCATTGGAAGCTCTGCGTATTTATCAAATCTTCTGTCTCCGCTATGGGCTAAGCTCTCTAAAAGAACGGGAGTGAAATGGCTTGTAATTGCAGGTCTAGGTGCAGCATCGTTCTTTTTATTTTCCTCATCTCTTTTCTACGATCCTCTAATTTTCCTTATATTCGTGCTACTCTACTACGTCGGATACGGAATAAAGGAAGTTCTGTATCCGGCGTTTGTTCAAAAGGTGTACAACGATGTGTCGGTGCTCGCCCACGCCGAGGTAGCGTACACAATCGCTTACACCGCCGCCGCAATTTTAGCAGGATACATTATGTATGTCTGGAGCTATAAAATCGCTTTTGCTCTGGCCACATTTCTTCTAATCGTGGCTATCTTTTCGAGGCTTCCCTTTCCCAATCCCCGCGGCGAGGAGAGCAGAGGGAGTTTGAAAAACATACGGAGAGATAAGTTAATCACGGCCATGATTTCAACTTTTATGGTTGCTGGAACGGGCATGCTCATGATGCTCCCGGCAATACCAATGTTGGAGGTGGATACGCTAAAATTATCAAACATACAGATAGGTATTGCAATTGCGGCGAATAGCATCTCCTATGTGTTCTTCGCAGAACTCTGGGGAAGAAACATAAGAAAGGCCGAGCACATTGTTAGATTCTTTCAAATTGGATTCTTAGGAATTGCAGGAATGGCGATCATATACTTTATGAGCACCGCCTACTGGCATATTCTCATCGCGAATGTTCTTTGCGGATTGGGTGGTTCCGCAATATCAATCGGGTGGCAGAGTTTCTCCATGGCAGTTCCCGAGTACAGAACGGAAGATTTATCAGCGCTGCACCTCACAACCTGCGGAATTCGCGGCCTCTATGCCCCGATTATAGGGGCGACGATAATAAGCATGGTGAATCTCAGAGCCACATTTTTGGTATCCCTCCTATTCGTTCTGGGCGGAATCGTAATGGCTGAGATGGCGAGGAAAAATCTTAGGGAAAGCATCTTGATTTGAACACTCGTCTATGAGAGTATTTGAAGTTATTTTGCTCATTATCTTGGTAAATAATTTCTCAGTTATAACTTAGAGAAACCATATATCCGCCCATGTCGTCCAAGTGCAATAGAGCTGAAGCTTATGGCAGAAAGTTCCAAAGGAGAAGAATTTTTAGAATTTGATATTTGCTACTTCATGACCACACAGATTTTTCCCCTTCTTTCTTTTTATTTATCTTTAGTCCTAACTGGATCAATATTAGTTTTTTTCTCTCAGACATCTTAATTATTGCCACAATTATGAAAACAAGGCCAAACCACACATGTAGATGAACAAACATAGGATTCAGGGGATTTGTATTCCTAAGATATGATACAAATAACGGAACAGATGTAATGGCTGCAATTGCAAATGTCAGAACCTGCGTAAATGCTAATATTCGATCAAATCTCTTTATTTTTATTTTAAAGCTTAACTGACTCAGTATTAACTTTTTTCTATCAGAGATTTTGATAAGTGCTACAATTATGAAACTAAGCCCAAACCAGACATGTAGATGAACAAAGATGGGATTTATGGGAACATTCCTAAGATATGACACAAATAGCGGAGCAGAGGTAACAGCAGTAATGGTCAATGTCAGAAACTGCACAAATGCTAATATATGATCAAACCGCATTTTTCACACCTCCTTTATTCTCACTCCATTTCATTATCCATTCTATAATAAGCGCCATAATAATTACGAAAATAACTGTTAGAATAAGTCTTGTTACCATAAACTGTAATCCGAGAAATTGCAGTTCTACCAGTTCCTGCGGTATTTTTATACATGCCCATGCTGAAAGAAAAAGGATTATGTTTGATATTCTCGCACCTTTTTTGAGTAAAGTAGCTGCTATTGGAAATGCAATATATAATGGACCTGTTGGTAAAGCGCCAATGAGTATTGCAAGAAATATACCTTTTATTCCAGAGGTTTTTCCAAGATATTTTACAACCATATTTTTTGGTACAAAGACTGCAAAGAGACCAAGTAACACCATCACAGCGGGAAGTATCAAAATCATTTCAAGAAAAAAATCCCATGAAGTAGCAATTACTGGCTCTCTTTTATCAGGAAATTCTATTAGAAGAATAACCGTAATGGCTAGAAATATTCCAAGTATAATCAAATCTCGTATAATTCCTTTTTTTGCTTTTCTTTCATCTTTTTGTTTTTCTTGCCTTTTCATAGTATCGCCCCCATTATGAAGGCAATAATAATTGCTATGACAAAACTTAATCCATTCCGGAGAAGAGCCATCTTTTTTCCAAGTTCTTTTATTTCTAAAGGTAAAGTGACCACTCCAATCATTGTTAATGTGGTGATAAAAGCAGCAACCGCAGTAACCGATGCCCCACTTTCAAGAAGGGAAGCTGCCAATGGGAATGATAACAAAGCAGGAATGAACATGAATGTACCCACTATACCCACGAGAAGCACTCCCCAAATTCCAGATTGTTTCCCTATGAATTTAGATATCTGTTCCGGTGGCACAAACCCAAGAAGTAAACCAATAACGATTATAATTATAAACATCATAGGGAGTATCCTGATAAATGATTTACCCGCAACCAAGAGTGACTTTTTTGCTTTCTCTTTATCTTTCAAAAGAGCAATTAAAAAACTAATGATAGCGATTGTATTAATAACAATGACTGTTGCATCCATTTAGTTTCCCTCCTCTTCTATTAGATTTATTACAATCCTCTTAATCCGAAGTTTCCATACCTTTTCTGGCGCACCGCCACCATTCTCTATATACTTTGCAACTTCCTTAATTCCTTTTGGATCTAAACCAATTGTTGACCCGTCTAATATCAATATGTTAGGCTCATGAAGGATTGCTGTGGCTATAGCTAGTCTTCTTTGCATTCCTGTGCTGAATGAACCAATTTTTTTGTATCTCCAATCCTGAAGTTTTACCTTCTTAAGAACTTCAGGAATTCTCTCTTTAATCCTCTTCATATTCATTCCACGAACCTTTCCAAGATAAGTAAATAAGTCATTAGGTGTCAAATACTCATAAATACCAGGTACCTCAATGAGAGAGCCTACTGATTTCATGGCCTCTTTAGAATTCTTTGTAACCTCAATGCCATTAATAAAGGCCTTGTCAGATGTTGGTTTTAAAAGAGCAGCAAGAGTCTTTAGAGTGGTAGTTTTGCCCGCACCATTGGGTCCCAGATACCCGACTATGTCACCTTCAATTACATCAAAAGAGACTTTATCAAGAACTTTCACTCCCCTGACATATTCTTTGGTTAGATTCTGAACACTGATAGCAGCTATATTTTTCATCTCTATCACTTATTGCTATTCAGAGGGAGATTCCATCTCCTTGAGGATATTTAGGGCAAATTCCTTTATCTTGTCCGCTTTTATGATTACTATCCCATCTCTGCCCATTATGTGTTCATTACTGAGAACTAGTAGTAAATCTCCAGGATTAATGTTAAACATATCCCTTGCTTTTTTAGGTATTACGATCTGCCCTCTCTCGCCGACCTTTACGGTTCCAAATATATATACTCCATCAGCCTTCATACGATCACCACACATTATTCATATTTTTCATGTAAGTATGATATTTCATCCATATATGAGTCATCTATTTAAAGTTTTTGTTTGAAAATGATGACCTTATTCTGTTGCGTTACATTGTATCTATATAATCAAAAATTAGAGATGAGTTACGCAATCTTAGGATGATGGCGTAAGAGTCGATGATAAAAAGAACATACATCAATTTTTTAAATTCTCTTTTTATCTATAAGTCATTTGTTTTCTAACTCCTCTCCTCCACGATTTCGGACAAACTACTATTATACGAAATTCTTTAATATTGCGACGACATGCGTTATATTGGTGACATCATGCCCTACCTGATAGTTCATGAGGATAAATGTGTGGGATGCCACACATGCGAGATGGTTTGCTCGTTGAGTCACGAAGGTGTAATAAATCTCAATTTATCGCGCATTCATGTTGTTGGATATAAAGGCGAAAAATTTCCGATAATGTGTCTCCAGTGCGAGGATGCCCCCTGTGAACTTGTGTGCCCCATGGAGGCAATTTACAAAGAGGGGGATATAAGATATGTGGATGGGGAGAAATGCATAAGGTGCAAGATGTGCAGCCTCGTTTGCCCTATTGGTGGTGTGATTTACGATGCCATAAACCACAAAATGCTCCGCTGCGATCTGTGTGGTGGAGATCCCCAATGTGCAAAGTACTGCCCCATGGAGGCAATTGAAGTTGTTGAAGAGGTGCCAGAAAGAAGAAAGAAAGGTGTTAGGGTTCTCTACGGGGAGGAAGATTAAGATGTTTGGTTATGCTGGAAAGATTTTATTCGTGGATCTTACGAATAGTGTGATAAAAAAGGAGGAAACTGAGAAATACATAGCAGATTTCTTAGGCGGGAGAGGCATAGCCACGAAAATTGCTTATGATATGATTCCACCCGGGGCGAATGCGCTGGACCCTGAAAACGCCCTGATTTTCATGACGGGGCCAATGACGGGGGCCGCGCCATCCAGTTCAAGGATTGATGTTGTATCCCTTTCTCCTGTCACAAACATGCTGGGCGGGAGCAGCGCCGGTGGAGACTTTGGCACGTTTCTGAAATTCTCCGGCTATGATGGAATCGTAATTTACGGAAAAAGTAAGGAGAAGGTGTTTCTGAAAATATGTGAAAATGATATTACCTTTGAAGATGCCAGTAAAATATGGGATAAGGATGTGTTCGAAAGTGTGGATTATATGAAGGAAGCGGGCAGGGAGATGGTTGAGGTAGCCACAATTGGCAGGGGAGGAGCGAATCTTATAAAGATGTCGGGTATTTCATTTTCAAAGAGGAGCCTCGCGTCTCGCGGGGGTTTGGGTGCAGTTATGGGCTCGAAAAATCTTAAGGGAATCGTGGTCAGTGGATGCAAAGGTATAAAGGTAAGAAACAGGGATGTTTTGAAGAAGACAAATTATGAAATTCTCAGAAAATTAGTTGAAAGCCCCAGTTACGAGAAATACAAAACATGGCATGCTAAAATAGCACCTTCCTTACTCAAAGCGAGAAGGCCATACTTCGGGGATTACGAGGAGGAATACTGGGAAGATGCGGAAGAAGCGGCAAAGAATGCAAAGGAATTCTTCGAAAAGAAAGTTAAAATCAAGAGCAACAGCTGCTTTTCCTGCCCGCTAAGGTGCTGGGCTTGGATTGAATACGAGGGGGAAGAAGCGCCTATGGTAGCCTGCCAGGGAACGTTTTCGGCTATAACATTCATCCTTAAAATCAAGGAGCCTGAACTCGCTTGGAAGATTTACCTGAAAATGCAGAGAGAGGGGCTCGATATAATGAGCACGGTAGCAGTGATAGCATATGCTTCCCGTCTCGGCAAGGTGAAGTTAGGGAGTGAAGAGATTCTCGATTTCATAGATAAAATTGTGAATAGGGTGGGCGAGGGAGATATATTCGCAGAGGGGATAAAGAAAGCCGCAGAATATTATGGTGTACCTGCGGTGTATGTTAAGGGTGGCATGGAGTCCTGGAGCAGCGATATCAGGCCATTTCGGGGAATATCCCTTGCCGCTGCTGTAACCGAGAGCGGAAGCATAAGCCGGGCTGTTCATGGTTTTCCAGAATCCTCGTATTACACCAAACCTGAAAAGGCAAAGAATGTTGCCAAGAAGATTGCTGGCCGGGAAGATATAGCAGAGCCAACAATATACGAAGAGAAGCATAAACTAGTGGCTCATTTTGAAAACGAGCACATAATAGCGGACTCTCTCGGCATATGCGACACTCCTCTTCTCTCTGTGCCGGAAGAACTCTGGCTCAAGGCATTCGCCGCTATAACTGGCCTGAATTATTCCTCAGAGGATCTGCATTACTATGCGGAGAAAATAAGAACATTGGAGCGACTGTTCAATGTGAGAAGGGGATTGAACGCGAAAAACGATACTCTTTCAGAGAGATTATTCCAAAGCAGATTCAGATCCGGCCCATGGAAGGATGTGGGTATAGATAGAGAGAAATTCGAAGAATTGAAAAAGAAGTATTATGAGTTGCGTGGCTGGGACGAGAACGGAATACCGAAGAAAGAGACGCTCAAAAAATATGGTCTAGAGGTGGAATGATGAGTGGTTACACGGGCAAGATTCTCTTCGTAGATTTAACGCAGGAAAAGATCGTTGAAAGGGATACGGTGAAGTACATGGAATTTCTGGGTGGAAGAGGGATAGCCACCAAAATAATCTACGAATTTGGAAGCGATACATTAGTTTTTATGACCGGCCCATTAACGGGATTCATTTCATCTGGATCGAGAATGGATGTGGTTTCTTTTCGGAATATGCTCGTAGGAAGCAATGTTGGAGGCGAGTTTCCCACATTTTTGAAATTTGCGGGCTACGACGGAATAGTTCTAATTGGCAGGAGCGAGAAACCTGCAATTCTACAAATTGATGATGATGGCGTATCCCTTGAGTCAGTCGAAGATCTATGGGGCAAAGATGCGTTTGAAACAATAGATTTGCTCACGCATGGTCAAAGGGATATAAAGGTAGCAGCAATAGGGAGAGGGGGAGAGAAGGGTATAAAAACAGCAGGTATAATGTTCTCTCACAGAAATCTGGCATCTCGGGGCGGCTTAGGAGCAATTATGGGAAGTAAGAATCTCAAAGCAATAGTTGTCCATACTACAAACGGGCTGGAGCCTTACAACCCTCCTGAACTGATGAAAGTCATAACGGATATTCAGAGAAGCATAACAAAGAGCGGAGAGTTTATGCGTTTCAAAGACTGGCATGTTAATTTCGTGCCCACCATACTCAAATTGAAGATGCCATATTTCGGAGATTACGAGAGAACATGGGAAGAGGCAGAAGAAGCAGCGATGAATGCGAAAGAATTCTTCGAGAAGCACACTTCAAAGAGAGCAAGTTGCTTCTCCTGCCCGCTCAGATGCTGGGCAATAGTGAACTACGAGGGAGAATACCCTATAAATTTATGCCAGGGAACATTTCCGGCGATAACGTTCACCCTGAAGGTTAAAGACCCTGAGCTGGCGTGGAAGATTTACCTGAAAATGCAGAAGGAAGGACTCGATATAATGAGCACGGTGGCCGTGATAGCATATGCTTCTCATCTCGGCAAGGTGAAGTTAGGAAGCGAAGAGATTTTAGATTTCATAGATAAAATTGTGAATAGGGTGGGCGAGGGAGATATATTCGCAGAGGGGATAAAGAAGGCGGAAGAGCATTTCGGTGTGCCTGCGGTGTATGTTAAGGGTGGAATGGAGTCCTGGAGCAGCGATATCAGGCCTTTTGTAGGTTCTGCGTTGATATCTACGGTGGCTGATTCTGAAGGTGTTAATCGTGCGCTTTACGGATTCCCAGAGTTCTATTATTATATCAAAAAGGAGCAGGCAGAGAAAATGGCGAGAATGTTTGTGGGCGAAAAGAACGCGGCATATCCATGGGATTACAGCGATGCAAAGGTGAAATTCGCAGTTATGTGGGAAAATATGCACATAATAGCCGATTCTCTAGGAGTATGTGTTATAGCGCTTCTCACAACGCCATTGGAACTCTGGTGCAGGGCATATTATGCAATCACAGGTAATAGAATCACACCTTCGGATCTTATACATTATGCGGAGAAAATAAGAACGCTGGAGAGGGTAGTAAACATTGAATACGGAGGGGTAAAGGACGAAATTTCGCCGAGGCTCTTTAAGGGGGAGGTCGGGCTGGACAGAGAGAAGTTAGAAAGAATGAAGAAGAAGTATTACGAGTTGAGAGGCTGGAATGAAAATGGCATACCCATGAGTGAAACGTTGGAGAGATATGATTTGAGGTGATATGAATGAGGCATGTTATAATTGGTGCAGGTGGAGCAGGAACATCGGCCGCAGAAGCGATAAGGGCGAATACCGAGGATGAGATAATAATCATCACAAGAGAAAAAACTCTGCCGTATTCTCCCGCTGTGCTTCCTTATTACATTGAGGGAACATTGAGGCGGGATAATCTCTTCATATGGGACTGGAGCTTTGTGCGAAGAAACAGCATTGATTATGTTATGGGAAGAGAAGCGGTGAAAATAGACACACAAAAAAAGAAGGTGACTCTTGATAACGAAGAGGTCATTGAATACGATAAGATTCTTATTTCCACAGGTGCAAAACCGAAGATTTATCCTGAGTATCAAAGAGAAGGTGTGATCGGTCTGAGAACCTTAGAGGATGCTGAGAAGATAAGAAAGACCCGAGGAAGGGTGATAATAATAGGGGCAGGTCCGGTAGCAGTTGAGACCGCAATAGCACTTAAAAAAATTGGAGCGGACCCGTTAATAATCTGTCGCTCAAGAATTCTCAGAAGATTGTTTGATGAGGACATCTCCGACATAATAAGGGATGTGATGATCCTCAATGGTGTGAAGGTTCTGTTTGAGAGAGATATTCAACTAATAGGTGAGCCTGTAGAGGGGATTCGAGCCCCATGTGGAGTTGTCTATGGAGACATGGTGATAGCCGCCCTTGGCGTTAAGCCAGATTTGAGCTTCCTTGATGAGCGAGTTAAACTGGGTGCTCAGGGAGGAATTTTGACAAACGAGAGAATGGAGACCACCGTAAATGATGTCTATGCAGCCGGGGATTGTGCGGAGACCAGGGATGCTATCTCAGGAAGATACGGAATCTTTGCCATCTGGCCTCTGGCGAGGGAACAGGGTAGAGTCGCGGGATTCAACATGATTGGTAAGGAGAAAAGGTATCGTGGTTCAATAAATATGAATATCATCACAATATTTGATATGGTATTCGCTTCCATAGGTATATTTGAAGGTGATAAAAAGGAATTCTGGCATGGTACAAACATCGCAAAGATATTTGTGAAGGGGGATAGGATATACGGGGCACAACTTGTTGGTCGGTATGGCATAAACTATCCAGGGATTGTTGAGTACCTTGTTAGAGCGAAAGCGAGATTGGAGGTGGGATCAATAAGCGATCTGAAGAACTTCATAAAAGAAATATGGAAGGATCTTAAAACTGAATCTTCTTAACCTCCTATTTATATTCTTTCGCACTGCATTAATTTTTATTTTCTCCTATCTCATTTTGCTCAGGTGAACCTCTTCTCCAGCACCTTCTTATGCACAGCTACCCCCGAGAAGAAAAATCCTAAGGCGAAGACGGAGAGAAGAATGAGATCAAGAGAAAGAGGAAAATAACCAGGCAGCGAGACGGAATAGCGGAGGGCGTCCACCAGATATGTGAGAGGTGAAAAATATGAGATTACCCTCGCGTACTCCGGCAATTTTTCCAAGGGAACAAATATTCCGCTTATGAACAGGAGGGTGAATTTGACAAGAGAGGTGAACATCATAACATCCGCAGGTATATCTGTCGGGGGATACGAGGACATCAAAATTGTCATTGCGGAGAATGTGAGAAGTGCAAGTATTACAACGGGAATGAAGATAAGAAGGTTCAGAGCAATTCCGAGGAAAATAGCGGTGAGCGAAATAAAAGAAGTAATAATTAAGCCGAAATAAAAAGATGCTTGCATGTCCCCGAACAAAACGGTCGTGATTGAAACGGGCGAGGATATCAATCTTTCGAATGTTTTGCTTCTCGCTTCCCAAGGTATTATCGCAGGGCCCACGGCGGTGGAAGTGAAGAACACTGTCATTGCCAATAGGGCAACGAAAAGGTATGCGTGGCTCAAATCTCTTCCGATTAGAAATGCACCAAATAAGAAGAAGGGAAACAGAAGGCCCATTAGCACAACTGGACCTTTGAGATAGAATACGAGCATATCTTTCTTAACGATTGCCAGAGAGCGGGAGAACTGCGAGAGCTTACTCATTTTTCTCACCTACCAGAGCCATGAACACATCTTCCAACGATGGCTTCTCCACATTGAGCAGCATGATTTTCAAATTCTCCCTCTCCGCATACTTCACTATCTTCTTTATAGTTTCATCCACTTCTGCCGTGTACACTTTCACCTTATCGCCCAATATTTCCACCCTGCCCTCCACGATACCTTCTTTGAATTTGAAAGGCGCTAGAGAGAATTCAATCACATTGCTCCTCGCCCCTATCTCTTTGATTTTCTCAGGGGTGTCAATGGCAATGAGTTTTCCGTGATTTATTATTGCCACGCGATTGCACAGCTCGTTTGCATCCTGCATGTTGTGCGTGTTCATAAATATCGTTTTGCCTTTCTTTTGCTCATCCCTTATTATCTTCTTTATCAATCGGGCGGACATAACATCTAAGCCAGAGGTGGGCTCGTCCAGAAACAATAATTCAGGGTCTGGAAGCATGGCCATCGCCAAGCTCAGCCGCTGCTTCATTCCCTTGGAGAATCCTCTAACTTTCGAATCTTTTTTCTCGTAGAGGTTGAATAACTTCAGGAGTTCTATGCTTCTCTCTTCTATCTCTCTCCCTTTCATCCCGTACAGGCGCCCCATCAATTGCAGGTTTCTCATCGCAGTCAAATCGATGTACGGATTTGCCATCTCTGGCACGATGCCAGTTCTCTCGCGAATCTCAATTTTGTGCTTTTTCATATCCATGCCGAACACTTCTATTCGCCCAGAACTCGGATCTAAAATTCCCGTGAGCATCCTTATGGTTGTGGTCTTCCCCGCTCCGTTCGGCCCCAAAAATCCGAATATCTCTCCTTTATTCACGGAGAATGAAATATCATTCACCGCCAGAAAATCGCCGTAGTATTTCGTCAGATGCTCCGCTTTGATTATTTCCACGCTCATTTGATTGCCTCTTGAATTTTTAGAGGATTATTACGATCAAATATTTAATTGTTATTGTAATTATCACATTTTTTCACCAATAATTTGGTTATTATTCAAATAAAACGCATCAAAAGCAATAATTTTATAAATAATAGCCCCATGGACGTGTGAAAAGTGGTCTCAATGCCCCGAGGAATGATAAAGAAAAAAGAGCAGATTCACAACATGATAATGCGCATCAAATTCGTTTACAGCGAGCCGCGGTGGAGCATAATAAAGGCTATTGGTGACGACACGAAAGGTACGAATGAGATTTACGAAAAAATGAAAGAAGAAGGATTAGAAATGCCAAGATCCACGCTCTACTATCATCTTTCCTCTCTTTCGGA
>WAPW01000041.1 GCA_015520565.1 Candidatus Aciduliprofundum sp.
AAGAGATAAATGTAGAGAGATGCATCCATAAAGCAAGAAGGAATAAATTTTATAAGTTTCTTTCCATGCATACATGCCCACTAGCCATGCACCCTCCGAACAATGAGGAGGGAACCACACGGTGGGCTAAATTTTTATATTGCAAACACCTTCTTTCATTGATGATTCCATACGAGATAGATTTTGATGCTCTATCCAGAAAGTTAAAGGAGTTGGGTTTCCAAGATATTTTAATTCAGTTGCCAGAGGGCATGCAACTCTATGCGGAAGAGATTGCCGATAATCTCAGGGATTTTAATGTGTTCATCTCTGCAAATCCCTGCTATGGAGCTTGCGATATAGAAGTATATCCAAATATGCTCACAATCCAATTTGGGCATAGTAGAATTCCGAATATAGATTACCCAGAGAATATAATTTTCGTTGAGGCCTTCTCCAAGGCATCCTTTGATGATGCTTTAAATTCATTCTTAAAAATTGCGGATTGTAAAAATGTTGGTATACTTGCCTCTATACAGCACATAAAAGCAATAGATGAAGTGAGAACTTTTCTGCAAGAGCATAATATAAAAACCTTTTTGGGCAAGGGTGATTCTCGCATAACATACCCGGGGCAAGTTCTCGGCTGCAATTTCTCAGCTGCAAGGGAGATAAAAAACCATGTGGATTGCTTTATCCTATTGGGCACTGGAGATTTCCACGCATTGGGAGCTAAAATTGTTAGCGGAAAGGATGTGTTTGTTCTTGACCCATACAGTGGAATAGCAAAGAAAATGGATGAGGGGAATTTTTTGAAGAGGAGGTATGCCGCCATCGCTAAGGCAAAAGATGCTCAAAAATTTGGTATCATTGCAAGCTCAAAAATTGGACAGAAGAGATGGACTTTAGCTAAGAATCTTAAAAAAATAATAGAAAAGGAGGGAAAGAAGGTGTATCTAATAATGGCAGACAACATAGTGCCTGAGAATTTTTATTATAATGTGGATGCGTATGTTAATACGGCCTGCCCTCGGCTCACATACGATGATTCTTCCCGCTTCAATAAGGTTGTCCTCTCTCCCATTGAATTATTAATAGCCCTTGGCGTAAAGGATTGGTCATCTTTCTCCTTTGATGAGATAGTGGAGGTAGATAAATGAAAATAATAAATGAGGAGAATAAAATAATATTCAAATTCAATTCGCTCAAATCCCTAATTATTGATAAAAATTTCAAGAAAATTGAATACTGGGAGGGGCAAGTGAATTTTGATGATGTTATTGGCTATTGGAAGAATTACCATCCCGGTGGCAGACTTTTCGTTTATTACATAATGCTCTTAACTCGCAAAAAAATACATAAGATAACCCCAGAGCTGGAGGATGAGGATTCCATAGATAAAATACTTGAAATTTTAAAAGCCATAATACCTCGGGAGGTGAAGGAATGAGGAATGAAATTAAAAAAATAGCAGATGTGTTATACATAAAAATCTTGGGTCCGGGAAGTGCCATAAACATTGGCTGGGTGTATAAAACTCTAAAAAATTCAGACATCCCGGATGAGAGTTTAGAAAAATTGTATGAGATGAACGCTCCTCTCAGTAAAGAAGTTTGGTACTATGCATTCATTAGAGCTTATGAAGAGCGTAAGTTGGATTCTTTCCTAAATTCCCTCTCAGAGTATATAGATTTGAGCATTCTCCAAAATTTCAAAGATGATTTGAATGCCCTTGGAATCTACTACAAAAATGGTGTTTTCAAAAGGAGGGTTTTCAAGTTAGTTGTTCTTGTTTCTGGGAGGGGCACGAACTTGCAGGCAATTATGGATGCAATAGATTCTGGCAAGCTAAATGTGCAAATATCCGCAGTCATATCAAATAAAAAGGATGCTTACGCTTTAAAAAGAGCTGAAAATAAGGGGATAGATGCCATAGCATTGCCAAAAAAGAAGGGGGAGGAAAGAGAGAGCTATGATAGGCGCTTGGCAGAGCTCATTGATTTCTACTCCCCTGATTTAATTGTCCTCGCAGGATTTCTTAGAATCCTCTCACCTTGGTTTGTTAAAAAATACAAAAATAAGATAATAAACATTCATCCAGCCCTTCTCCCTAGCTTCGCTGGGTTGTATGGTGAGAATGTACATAAAGCCGTTCTAGATTATGGTTGCAAGGTCTCGGGCTGCACTGTGCATTTCGTGGATGAAGAAGTTGACCATGGCCCAATAATAGTTCAAAAATGCGTAGAGGTTAAAGATGATGATACTCCAGAATCCCTCGCTGCAAGGGTACTTGAAAAGGAGCATAAGGCGCTTGTGGAAGCCATAAAGCTCATATCTGAGGGAAAAATAGAGATTAAAGATAGAAGGGTTATAAGGAAAATCACTTGATTGCTTTCATTTTCTTTATGTTGCTTTCCACATTCCCATTGAATATTGCACTGGCAGCCACGAGAATATCTGCTCCTGCATCCACTATTCTTTTCGCATTGTGGTGCTTTACTCCCCCATCCACAGCTATCTGCACTTCTAGGCCTTCATCATCTATGTACTTCCTCGCCTCATTTATCTTATCCAAAGTATCCTCTATGAAACTCTGGCCGGCAAATCCTGGATGGACACTCATTATCAAAAGGTATTCCACATCATCCAAGTACTCCTTTACCTTCTCAAAGGGTGTTTCTGGATTTATGGCTATGCCCGCCTCTGCCCCATAGTTATGAATCTTTCTAAGCACATTTTTTATTGATATCTTTATCTCTCTATGCACTGTAATTACATCGCTGCCAGCATTCACAAAGTCCTTTACAAACTTATCTGGGCGCTCAATCATAAGGTGGGCATCAAAGGGCAAATTGGTGCATTTTCTTATGCTCTTTATCACCACTGGCCCAAATGTTATGTTAGGAACAAAATGTCCATCCATTATGTCTAGATGGAGCATATCTGCTCCGCCCTTCTCACAGAACTTTATTTCATCGCATAATCTTGAGAAATCTGCTGATAGTATTGAAGGTGATACTTTAACCATGAGGAGGCATAATAACTTCCCCTATATCTTATTTCTCATCCAAATCTTCCCAAATGCCTGTGTAAAATGTGTCCTTACTTTGAACAACCTTAGCAGCTGCCAAATTTCCAAACTTAACTGCTTCTTTTATCCCATATCCACGATACAAGGCCGCATAGAATCCTGCTCTAAAAGTATCTCCAGCGCCTGTGGTATCTACAACATTCACTTTCTCAGCTTCTATGTGCTCCCATCCCTCATTCGGCATATATATACTTGCTCCCTTCTCGCCCTCAGTTCTAATTATAATTTTTTCAAAAATTTTATCTTGAGCAAAATTAAATGCTTTTTCATACTCCTTCTCATTGCAGAAAAATAAATCTGCGAAGGATAGCATCTCCATAAATGTTTTCTCATTGTAGATATAGTGAATCTCTTGCGAAGGGTCAAAGCTTATTTTCTTACCTAATTCCTTTGCTTTCTTTGCCATCTTAATATAGAATTCCGGGTTCCCTGTGGAGAAATGGAGCCATTCAAAATCTTCTATGGGTATATCAATTTCCATTCTATGCAACTTTTTCCACTTACCCTGATATATGTAAGCCATTTGCTCTTTTCCATCGGTTATGAGCCAGCAGGTTGGGGTCTTATCATCCCTAACAAAGTATCCATCTATGCCTTCAATCTCTGGGCCTATAACCGAGAAAATTTTAGATGGTACTCTCAAAGAAATGAGGGATCTGTAAGCATTGTAAGCTGTTCCTCCAAGCCTGCTCTCATATCCTAATACTTCTCTGCTCTCACCTAAATTTCCAAAATTTTGAATCCTTAAAATTACATCAATGTTTACATGTCCGAAATAGAGAATGTATGACATAGAGGAAAAATGCTGAAAAATTATTTAAAATCTCTCAAAAATTCTTTAATTGCTACCCAATCCTCTTCATTTATCTTAAAAAGATGCGAAGGAGCCCTACTATCACTTGAGCCAAAATTTGGTATATATGGATATTTCTCCCCTAACTTAATTGCTATTTTTTCCTCGTAAGATTTTGGATAATTCTTAGCAAAGATGTCCATTATTTTGGAATGGGATAGAAGATAATCTATGTGCCATTTCATCTTTTTCTCCTTCCTAAGATGCCTCTCTACTCTCTTCCTTAAATTCCTCTGCGCAGAGCCAATATAAACATAATAGCCCTTATAAAATTTTATTTTGCCCAATGCACCCACTCTAATTCCCTCTTCTTTATCTTTAAAAATTAAAAGGAGGTAAATTCCCTTATCCGGTAATTTTTCCATCTCTAATTTCAAGTATTCTAGTTGCATATTTCTCCAAGCGCATATCATGCGTGGCTATTATAACTGTCTTGCCCTCATCATTCAACTTTTTGAATATTTTTATAATCTCTAAACCCGTTTGTGTGTCAAGCTCCCCAGTTGGCTCATCCGCCAAAATTAATGGTGGGTCGTTAGCTAATGCCACTGCAATGGCGACTCTCTGCTGCTCACCACCGCTCATCTCATCGGGATAATGCTCCTTTATATCATACATCCCCACAAGTTTTAACAATTCTTCAGCCCTCTTTTTCCTTTCTCCCCTTGGCATTCCTATAAACTGCATTGGAAGCATTACATTCTCCAGAGCAGTCAAGGTAGGCACGAGATTGAAAAACTGGAAAACTACACCAACTTCTTTTCTACGATAATCCGTGAGCTCTTTATCATTGAAGAATGCTATATTCTTTCCATTAACCATTATCTTACCAGCAGTAGGCCTATCTATACCCCCTAAAAGATGCAAAAAAGTTGTCTTTCCAGAGCCGCTAGGACCTACAACCATAACAAATTCCCCATCTTTGATGGAGAGAGTGACATCCCTTATCGCTATAACTTCTATTTCGCCTCTTCTATAAACCTTTATTAAATTTTCAACTTCTATCATCAAATTTCACCTCCCAACCCTCTTATCACCTCGCTGGGCTTAGTTCTTGCAAATATATAGGAGAGAATGTACTGAGAGATTATGTAAGCTACTACCAGAATTCCCGCATATACAAGGAAAGTTAATCCTAAGATGAAGATATCTGGTGTGTAAGATGATATGCTTGATATGGAGGATATCATGTATGCCAAAGCCGTACCAACTACCAAACCGATTATTAGGGAGAGGATAATTACCGTTATACCTTCAGTCATAAGCATTGCTGCTATCTGTCTATTTCTTGCTCCTCTAACTTTATACAACGCTATCTCTCCCCTGCGATTTAAGAGTGAGGAGTATTGAACTATAAATATGGATGCCGCTCCCAAAATCACTAAATAAAGAAGCAGTGTATTCATATACTGTGATTGTACTAAACGCATCTTATTTTTCTTCGGTGGAAGCTCATAAGAATACCCTTTTTCATCTAATGCTTTCTCCAAAGCACTTATATTTGGACTTCGGAGAATTATCTTATCTGGCCTTCCTGATGGAGTGGAATTATCCAGTACATATTCCGTAATCAAGCCAGGAAAAGAGTAAACTATGGCCTCAACCTTGTAATATTGTGTTGTTTGATTCACTTGTATTCCCACCATATCTCCCACGCCAACATTTTCCATTCTAGCATATGATAAAGATAGAACCACACCTGAGCCATCAAATTTTCCTTCTTTTAAAAAGAGGTTTCCATTATAAATCGTGTCCATATATTTTTGCATGTTTGCAATGTATAAAGGTGCCTCGTATTCATTCCCCTGTCTATAAATAATAACATATTTTGATACCAAAGAGCTGTCATTCAAAATATCCCAAGGCACTCTATTATTATACACCTGTATAAGCATATCTCCACCCACTTGGGCCTTTTGCTCAATTTCCCCCATATAATTGTAATTATCCATAGCTATCCCAATGAAAGTGGATAGCGTGAGAATAAAGGCTAAAATAAAGGCAAGATACGCTGTTCTCTTTGGGCTTCTTTCAATCCCTTTTTCTGCAAGCTCTCCCGATGTCTTGAAGAGCTTTGAAACTCCCAAGGCAATTACCTTGTAAAGTTTGTTGGTGCCCATGGTTAACAACCTGCTCATAACCAAGGGAAGCATTATCAAAATCAATGGAAACATAAAAACTGCTGTAACAATTAATATGAAGGCGAGGATAAAGAGAAGATTAAAGCCACCATAAAGATTTGCATTTTTTGATAGCCAAAGGGTGAGAATCATATAACCCCAGAAAAGTATGGAAAGCCCTAAATCCCTCTCTTTCTTCGTATATTCCACTTCCTTAAATGCCTGTGAATAATGAGATATCAGGTTCACAATTGATTCTTTCTTTATTTTCTTAAGTGGAGAGTACAGGGAAATAAGGAATAGGGCTATGGATAAGGATATGGAGCCAAGTAAGGGCAAAATACCAAAATCAAGAAGGAAGTATTTGTAGTGGAAAAACAGGATATTGGAAAGGTAAGCCAATGCCTCTCCAAGTAGATAACCTATTATCCCTCCAACAAGGGAATAAATTAATGCTTCAAACAATATCATCTTGCTTATTTCCTTCCCTGTTGCACCCCTGATTTTTAAAACACCAAATTCCCTCCTACGCTCTAAGAATTCTATATTTACTCCCACATCACTTAAATAAATACCCATAACTATGACAGGAAGGGAATAAAATATGGTAAAAATTAGTGAAAATGTGTTGGTATTGGATAGTACCCCTCCTGTATTTTCGTTATATCTATAGGAAATATCATTGGAGACAAGAACTTTGTGAATTTCATACTGCATATAATCTACCTTTTTTTGAACATCTTTGTAGTCCTTAGAACTTAAAAGATATTGTGGTTGTAGGGCTACACGATAATCTACCTGATAAGGTACTACTCCCTTATCACCCAAATACTTTATCATCTCCTTGGTAACAATTATTCCTTCATACACTATAACACGAGCATTATTTTGCTTCAATGGCTCTTTAACTTCAGCCACTCCCACGATGGTATAATTCTCAAAAAACATTTGCTCAGATTGAGTTGTATATATAACTTGTAATTTATCGCCTATATTCAACTCATGCTCATTATATGTGAACTCTGTAATCAAAACCTCATGATTATTCTTTGGATATGTTCCCGCCACAATTTTTATATCGTATCCTTTGAAATAATTAACTGTAAGTCCCCCTTGATAAGCTATGGTAATATTGTTTAAAGCGTAATATCCCTCAACCCAGATATGGAGTAGTACCTGCCTAACATTACTTAAATTTTCAATCTCATTGTACGCTTTCATTATTCCCGTATAATTTCCACTGCCAGAGATGGAAATTTGATAAGGATTGTTCTCTATTTCATTATAAAAAAGCTGGTACCTATCCACATTATTGTTAAGGGTGAAAGATGTGAAAATTATAGCAACTGCGAGAATTATTCCCGCCGTGGTGGTGAACAATCTCTTTTTGGATATGAGTACCATTAAAAAAGGAATATAAATAAAATATAAAATTTTTATTCTATAAACCTCTGTGCATTTTCTTTCATAAGGAGCACCACGCGACTATCTTTTCTCTCATCCTCATACTTGTACCCTGTGAGTTCAGATAATTTGCGAGCAAAATTCTCAACTTCTTCCGTTGAAGGCATATTCTCAATTGTCAATCTCTCTCTGGAGTACCCAACAAAAACAAACGCCTTTGGCTCTATGAAGTGCGGCTCAGCGAGGGTATCAAGCTTTGCATACTCCTCCACATTATCCATATTCCAGCCCTTGACTAAGGTGTGCCTTATTACTTTCCTCGTATCCAAAGACGGTAAAATTTCCAAAGTTCTCTTTATCCTATCCCACCCATTCTTTATGAGCGGTACCATCAATTTTTTGTAAACTTCCTCGTTGGGTGCAGCCAAGGTGACATACAATTGAGTCGGCAGAGGATCCAAATTTTCCAAGGCCTCAGGCATTGTGCCATTTGTAACCAAGAATGTTGTAAATCCTCTTTTATGGTATTCTTCAATCAATTCTCCCAATCTTGGATAAAGCGTAGGCTCTCCCGTGAGGGATATTGCCACATGCTTTGGCTCCATGGCCTCCTTCCATTTCTCCAAGGATACCCTGGGGTCTCCTTTATACCCCGTAATCAACCTTCTCTGCTGCCTAATACTCTCCTCCACAATAAATTCTGGCTCATCAACTTCCTTCATATAGACCTCACTGAATCCTTGAAAACGCCAACAAAAAAGGCAATTATGAGTGCAATTATTAACAGCTGGACTCATTTGGAGGCAGCGATGGCTCTTTATTCCATAGAAAGTTTGTTTATAACAGGGACGATTATGAATTAAGCTCTCCCTAAGCCAATGGCAGAGCTTTACTGCACTATGCCTTCCAACAATCGCATAACCTTGTTTGCGGAGTATCCTCTCTATCTCTGGATCCATAGCGGTTCCTTAGGGGAAGTAGTATATAAAATTAATCAAGTTTCATATCCTTTAGCTCCAATTTCTTTATTACAATCTCGCCCCTATCATTTCTCATAAAAACCAAGTAATCTCCACCCTTAACATTAAACTCCTTAACTATCTTCTTCTTAAGCGTTATTCTATACTGCCCATTCTTCGTCTCCGAGACCTTCACAACTTCCAGCATTTCGTAATCTGCCATGCTATCCCATATCTCCAGCATGTTTTTAATATTTTCTAAAATGATAATGATAATTTTAATACCGCATTTTCCTTTACACAATTATGGGCTTGGATGAAATTTTAGAAATTTGGAGAGAAAAAAAGGACGAAATAGAGAGGAGGTTAAATGAATTTAAATTCTTATGGGAAAATGCCTCCGAAGAGGAGTTATTTGCTGAGCTTGCCTTCTGCCTCTTAACCCCTCAATCAAAGGCAACTGTTTGCTGGAGAGCTATTGAAGAGCTCAGAGATTCTGGCATTCTATTCTTTGGCTCCCCAGATGATATTGTGGATTTCCTAACAGGAGTGAGATTCAAATATACAAAAGCGAAGAATATCATATATGCTAGAAATTTCTTCTCAGAAAACTCAAAAATAAATATTAGAGGCAAACTATCCAATTTCTTCTCCCCTGTAGAGATGCGCGAGTTTCTTGTAAAAAATATAAGGGGAATAGGATACAAAGAAGCAAGCCATTTCTTAAGGAATGTGGGGCTTGGTGAGGGCCTAGCAATATTGGATAGACATATACTCAAAAATCTTGCAAGTTTGGGAGTTATAGATGAAATTCCAAAAACTCTCACGAGGAAGAAATATTTAGAAATAGAAGAAAAAATGAGAGATTTTGCAAAGGAAATAGGCATACCTATGGCTCATCTTGACCTTGTCTTATGGTTCAAGGAAGCAGGCTTGATTTTCAAATGATTAAACTTCCACGGGCAAATTCAACTTCTCTGCTAATTCTTTATAACGATTTCTTATAGTTACTTCGGTAACTCCTGCAACTTCGGCCACTTCCCTCTGGGTTCTCCTCTCACCCATAAGTATGGCTGCTATGTATATGGCTGCTGCTGCCACTCCCGTAGGTCCTCTACCTGAGATTATATCCTTCTCTCTGGCCATCTTTATTATCTCGTATGCCTTCTTTTTGACCTCGCCGCTCAATTTGAGTTTAGAGCAGAATCTGTCAATATAATCCTCTGGCTTTGTTGGATATATGTTCAATTTTAAAGTTCTGCTCATTATGCGATAAACCCTTCCTATCTCCCTCTTCTTTATCCTTGTGACCGTGGATATCTCTTCAAGGGTGCGAGGAATTCCAAGCATTCTGCAGGCAGCATAAATGCTAGCAGCTACAACACCTTCTATACTTCTTCCCCTAATCATATTCTCTTTAACCGCCTTACGATAAATCACCGCGGCTGTTTCACGAACATCCTTGGGCAATCCCAAATTTGAAGCCATCCTCTCCAATTCTTGAAGTGCTTGACTTAAATTTCTCTCGGCTGAGTTGCTTACGCGAATCCTCTTCTGCCATTTACGCAACCTATATAGTTGAGCTCTGCTCCTCGTTGGTATATTTTTCCCGTAAGAATCTTTATTTTTCCAAGAAATTTCAGTACTAAGGCCTTTATCATGAATTGTGTAGGTCATTGGTGCTCCAGTCCTAGAGCGAGAATCCCTCTGCTCAGAATCAAAGGCCCTCCACTCAGGACCTTGATCTATGTAGGATTCATCTATAACTAATCCGCAATCCATGCACACAAGCTCGCCCCTCTCATAGTCCCTAACAAGATGTGTAGAGCCGCATTCTGGGCATCTCGTAATCTCATCTATCCATTTCTTCTTATCTTTTTCTCCCATTTTTATCACCTCTCACAACTATCTCGCTCACCTTCCTCCCCCATTTTCTTTCTATCCTCACCTTAATGTATGGTTCTTCCACAGGGCCAAACACTCGCACAACCCTTCCAACATACTTGCCTGATGGTGTGTATACCCTTTGACCACTCCTCTTAACCTTGGCCCTTGCAATGATGTAATCCTTCTCGTAGCACACCACATTACCTTTAACTCTTTTCACAATGATGAGATGGGTGTTATATTATTTAAACTTTTCGTAAATGTTAAAAATTTTTCTGTGAAAATTTTTTATATCTCCTCTGCAAATTTTGCATTTCTTAGAAAATTTTAATAATACCTTTGAGAATACTGATTCAGGTGAGAGTTGGTGGTCCTAGATAATTTGCTTAACAAAGAGATGAAGCTCTATGGAAAGGCGGAGAGGTTGTATGAGAAGGGTTTAAGATTAATTAATAAAAATGACCCCTATGGTAAAGATTATTTAAGAAGGGCTATGAATCAAATTAATGAGAATAAAGTGCTCATTAAAACAAAATCTTCAGAATTTTCAGATTTGTTGGTAAATATAGGGCTGGCTTTTCAGAAAATTGGTGATATAAAAGATGCCATAAATGCTTATAGAGCTGCACAAAAATTCAATCCCTCAAATGTGAGTGCATATACAAACTATGCGAGAGTTCTTGCCCTTCAAAAGGATTACAAGAAGGCCACATCAATAATTGAGAAAGCATTACAAATAGATAGAAAAAGCAAGGAAGTTTGGGAGGCAAAAGCGGAAATTTATCAATTGAAGGGAGATATTGATGAGGCCCTTGACGCTTATAAAAAGTTAATAAAATTGTACCCGGATGAATTAAAATATTACGATAGATACCTAGAATATAGACCTAAAGACATTGATATTCTTTTTAAGAAGGGCGTGCAGCTATACAAAATTCAAAGTTATTCAGAATGTGTGAAAATTATGAGAGAGGTTGTGAGCATAAATGCTGAACATCTTGAAGCTTGGGTTTATCTCGGTGCTGCTTATGCAAAAATTGACAGAATGAGCGATGCCATAAATGCTCTCAAAAAAGCCATAAGTATAAATCCCAACGATAAGAAATCTTGGACCAATTTGGGAATACTTCACAAAAAGAGAGGAGAGTACGAAGAGGCACTAAAATGTTTTAGAGAGGCAATAAAAATAGACCCAAATGACAAAAAATTGTGGTACTTTGAAGCTTCCATACTAAATGGACTTGAGAGGCATGCTGAAGCTTTAAAATCTGTGAATAGGGCCTTGGAGCTTGATGAAAAATATGAGGCAGCTCTAATACTTAAAAGAGAGATATCAAAGAAGTTAAAAATATATTCCGAGCTTGCCAATGCTTGTGAAAACCTAATGAATTTAGGTCACAAGGATACGGATATAATGTATGATTTGGCACTAAGTTATTACAATATAGGAGAGCTAGATAAGGCGTATAATATAACCCTTGAGATTTTAAAGGAACTTCCTAGACATCTCCCCACCTTAAGATTGGAGAAGGAGATTATGAAGAAAGAAAAACAGTGGGAGAGAGTTGTGTCAATAAGCGAAGAAATCTTAAAGATTGAGCCCAATGACATTAACTCTCTAGTGGATGAAATCATGGCTTATAAAGAAATAGGAAAGCTTGAAAGTGCTCTAAACTTCGCAATAAAAGCTACAGAAATTGAACCTTCTAAAGCAGAATTATGGAAGTTAAGAAAGGACATTGCAAAAGAGTTAAACAAACCACAGGAAATTATAAACGCTGCAACACAACTAATTTCTATGAAAAGAGATTTTGAAACATATCTAGATTTGGCTCATGCCTATTACATTTTAAGCCGATATGACGATGCAAAAAAGATTTTAGAAAGGGGACTTAAAATTAAAGAGGATAGTGATGAGGGTTGGAATCTTTTAGGGATGATTTATTACAAGCTTGGTGACCTTGAAAGTGCTCAATATTCTTTTAAAAAAGCCACAGATTTAAATCCAAAAAACAAAAAGTATTGGAAGAATCTAGCCTGGGCTATGGAAAAGCTTGATAAATTTGAAGATGCTGTAAATTACTATGATAAGGCACTAGAACTAGAGCCCAATGATATGCGCCTTTGGTACGAAAGGGGAATATGCTTAAAGAAGTTAAAGAGATACGAAGAGGCCCTAGCAAGCTTTGATTCTGCCCTGAAAATTAATCCAGAGTTTACAAAGGCACTCTTTGAAAAGGGAAATGTGCTACTTCAAATGAATAAGCTAGATGATGCTTTGGAAATTTTTACATCATTAATAAACTCAAATAAAAGGAACTCTGAATACATATATAAAAGGGCGTACATAAGATTTAAAAAAGGAGAGTACGAGGCAGCTCTGAGCGATTTAGAGACAGCGATAAAATACGAGAGAAAGGAGAAGTATCTAAGTTTGAAAAAGGATATATGTAAAGAGCAAAATAATATTGAATGCGTTATAAATACTTCAAAGGATATTTTGGCCATAAACAAGAAAAATTTAGCTGCATGGCGGGATTTAGCTCAAGCATATGACTCTAAAGGAAAGGTTGAAAGCGCCATTAATACATATAAAGATGCTTTGGAGATTTTTCCAGATAATGATGTTTTACTCTATGAGCTCAAGGGAATCTTACTAAAACATAAAAGATATGCTGAAGTTATAGATGTTTGTAAAAAAATAATTTCTGTCTCTCCAGAAGATCATAAAAATCTCATAGACCTAGGTAGGGCTCTTATAAAGCTTAAAAAGTATGATGAGGCACAAAAATACCTATCCCAAGCTCTGGAGATGAATAAAAATGCAGAAACATTAGAGCTTCTTGGAGATGTTCAATATTATACGAAAAATTACAAATTAGCTATAGAAAATTATAAAGAAGCTTTGAACCTAAGCAATTCTCCGCAGTTGTATTACAAGCTTGCAAAAAGCCATTACGAAATGGGAGAATTAGATACTGCAATAAAATACATAGAGAGAGCAATATCCATTGAAAATTCACCCAAATTCTACATACTAGCTTCAAAAATAAATCTTGAGCTAGGAGATTTAGAAGGCGCATACAAAAATGCCACAATAGCATTTGAACTAAAAGATTATGAGAGTTCTAGGATTAATCTTGCAAATATTCTCTTTGAAATGGCTCGCTATGACGATGTAATAGAACTTTTAAAACCCCTTGCAAAGGAGAATAATATTAAGGCCTTAAAACTCTTAGGAAAAGCCCTAGAAGCAGCGAAGAGGTATGAAGATGCCCTGAAAATTCACCAGAAGGTTGTAGACATTGAAAGAAAAGATGAGGAATCATGGATTTCCATAGGTAGATGTTATATGGCTCTAAAAGATTATGATAATGCTGTAAAGGCCTATGAACATGCATATTTAATAAACCCTAAAAACAAAAATGCTTGTACATCATTGGCATTCGCTTATGAAAGTGCAGGAAAGTTTGAGAAAGCTTTAGAATACATAAATAAGGCCTTAGAATTGGATAAAGAGGATGCCCATATATGGACTTCTAAAGGATTGCTTTTAATGAAAAATAACAAACTTGAAGAGGCTTTAGATTGCTTTAATAAAGCATTGGAAATTAATCCGGAGCTTATCTCCGCGCAAAAAGGTAAGCAGGATTGCGAGAGATTAATTGCGGAGGAAAAACTTGAAAAGTATGCTAGAAAAATACTTCTCCACGAGTATAGGATTGGCAAAAAAATTACTAAAAAAGAGGCCTTTAAAGATTTGAATGTACCCTTAGCGTTAATATCAAAGGTTTTTGATTATATAAGAAGCACAGAGAGTTTCACTTTAGAGATGAATGAGGATGATATGAAAAAGCTTGAGAATGAAAGTTATAAACTTGCTAAAAAATTAAAGAAGATTGATAAGCTCTCCTTAGCGGAAATCGTTGCCAATTCATCCCTAAGTGTTAAAGATTCAAAGAAATTATTGGAGTACATAAACTATTGCCTATCCACTGTACCTTCAAGGCAACCAACAAAAGAGGATGAAATCCTCCTAAGAAAGGTGCTAGATTTAGATTTAAAAGATATTTCCCTCTTAAACATAATGATTAATCTCAATATAGGCATCTGTGAGGCAAAGTTCATTCAAAAACTTTTAAAAGAGCTTGAGGAAGATGTTGAAGAGAATGTAGAAGTTAAGGAGGAAAATAAAGAGACATATGAGAACGAGATAAATGGGGGAGATTATCTGTGAGGTACACCTATAATTTTAGATTCTATCCTAAGGAAAAAAGGGATCTTACTTTAGCTTTTTTAATTTTAACATTTTCGTTTTACATCTTAATATCTCGCAATCTTCTATTTCAAGGCATAATAAGCTTGCTTGACCTTTTAACTGCGTTCTTAGCCGTACTAATAGCTTTCTTCTTACACGAAATGGCTCATAAGTACACAGCTTTCAAATATGGGTATCCCGCAGCTTTTAAAGCTTGGAATATTGGTTTACTTATTACTTTTTTAAGCAGTTTTGCAGGATTTTTATTTGCTGCTCCCGGAGCTGTCTATGTTTATGGCTACCCATCAAAAGATGAATATGGAAAAATATCCGCTGCTGGACCTTCAATGAATATCGCTCTTGGCTATGTTCTTTACATAATTTCACTTGCTATTTCCCATAATTATATAAATGCAATGCTCAGTTATATAGCATCTCTTAACTTCTTTCTAGCATTTTTCAATCTATTGCCCATAGGCCCCATGGATGGTTTAAAGATTTTACACTGGAATATTTCCATCTATGCTGTTTTACTTACGCTGAGTATTTTAGGTCTTACCTTATTCTATATAATTTAGGGAGACCCCTTTATTTCCAATGGAGTTACTTCACCAACCTTGACTTTCTTATCTCTGCCTCTACTTTTCTACCTCTTATATCCACATAAACCTCTGTGCCCACCTTAATGTACGGCCTTTTCACATAGCCCAATCCTATACCAATGCCTAAGGTAGGAGACATAGTGCCGCTAGTAAGATAACCTATTTCCTCGTTATCCATGTAAAGCTTGTAACCATGCCTAGGTATTCCCCTTCCCTTCATTACTATTCCTCTAAATAAATCATATTTTTTTTCCTCTTTCATCTTTAGCAATACTTCTTTTCCCAAGAACTCGTGATCCCAATTAATGATCCAAGATATTCCTGCTTCCAAAGGTGTTCTTGGTTCGTGCTGAGGATGGAAATCTTGGCCGCTAAGTAAAAAGCCCTTCTCCATTCTCAGTGTATCCCTCGCCCCTAAACCACAGGGCTTTATATTGTACTCTTTCCCTGCTTCAAGTACTTTGAACCAGAGTTCTTTAGCATTATCGTTGGGCACAATGATTTCAAAGCCATCCTCGCCTGTATAACCGGTTCTGGAGATAAATGCCTTGTTCCCAGATAGTTCATTATTCTTTATATTCAAACTCTTTAAACTTACATAACTCGCTTCAAAAAATCCTATTTTGCTTAGATCCTCTTCCACGAGCTTTTGCAAAGTTTTTTCTGCATTGGGGCCTTGGACAGCTAGGCAGGAATATTCGGAGGTCACATCTTTTATACTTACCTTATATCCTCCGCTCAAAGCGAAGAGCCAATCGTAGATTAAATCGGCTGTAGCCGCATTTGGAACTAGTAAATATCTATCATCTGCTAACTTTGTCACTATTGTATCATCTATAAGCACACCCTTATGATTTATAAAGGCCGTATAAGTTGCCTTCCAAATCTTTACCTTGGAGAAATCAGTGGGAAGTACATAGCTTAGAAGCTCAGTAGCATCTGGACCATCTACAATAATATCGCCCATATGGGAGACATCAAAAACCCCTACGCTATTTCTCACAGATTTATGCTCCTCTATGATGCTGCTGTACCATAAAGGCATATCGTAGCCGGCGAATTCAGTCATCTTAGCACCCATATCTATGTGGACATCATGCAAAGCAGTATATTTCATAATATCACCAAGAAGGTAAATGCAAACCAAGAGTTAAAACTTACTCTCCACTGGAAATACAGGCCCCCCTCACAGATTTAAAAATAATTTGTAAATTCTGTAATCCTCTGTGAGCTCTGGATGGAAAATCAAAGCAAAGAAATTACCCTCTCTTGCCATGGCGATCTTATCTCCTATGTACGCTAAGGGCTTGCATTTTCCCCAGCATTTGTCAATTACAGGAGCCCTTATGAAAACCGCATAATATTTTCCCACCCCCTCAATATCCAACTCTGTTTCAAAACTCTCCCTCTGCCTTCCAAAGAAGTTTCTTCTCACAGCCATGTCCATCAATCCTAGAGTTTTAACTCTATTATCATCAATAACATCTTTTGCCATTAGAATTGAGCCAGCGCAGGTGCCTATTACCCCCAACTCTTTCTTTTCCGCTTGCTTTAGAACTTCATCGTATATTCCACTCTTTACCATCAATCTGGATATTGTAGTGCTCTCCCCTCCGGGAATGATGAGGTAATCTAACTGGGATATCTGCTCTTTTTTTCTTACATAGAAAACATTTCCTTGAACATCAAAATGCTCTAAACCCCTCTTAACCGCCTCAACATGCTCGCTGACATCTCCCTGGATTGCTAGCACACCTATTTTCATAATGGGAGGCATGTCAAGAGCTTATAAAAATATTAAGATGATAGCTAATATTTTAATAAAATGGGGAGATTTGCCCCCATGCTCCGAACACACACAACTAAAGAGGCAGCCCAGCTAGACGGGGAGGAAGTCAAGGTTTGTGGCTGGATTCACGATATAAGGGTATTGGGAAAGATAGCGTTTATAATTCTCCGAGACCGTTATGGATTTGCCCAACTAACGCTTATACGCAGCATCCTCGGCAAGGAGAAATTCAAGGAATACAGCAAATTGAGCCGCGAGAGTGTTATATGCGCTAAAGGCAAAGTTCAAAAGACGCAGCAGGCAAAGCTTGGCTTTGAAATTCTTCCTGAGGAAATAGAAATTTTGAATAGGGCTGAGAGCCCGTTACCTCTTGGTGTGGCGGATAAAGTATCTGCGGACTTGGAAACGCGCATAGAGAATCGTTTTCTTGATTTGAGAAAGAGGGAAGTTCTTGCTGTTTTTGAAATACGGAGCACAATATTGCAAGGTATAAGGGAGTACCTTCTCAGCCAGAACTTCATAGAGGTGCATACGCCAAAGATAGTTGCCACTGCAACGGAAGGAGGCACGGAACTATTCCCAGTAAGATACTTTGAGAAAGATGCCTATTTAAATCAAAGTCCCCAGCTCTACAAGCAGGTTTTGATGGCAGCTGGTCTAGATAGAGTTTTGGAAGTTGCACCTGCCTTCCGCGCGGAGGAGCATAATACTACGAAGCATCTTAATGAATTTATATCCATAGATATAGAGATGAGCTTTGCAGACGAGGAAGATGCTATGCGCATGCTTGAAGGAAGCATAGTTAATGCCATAAGAAAACTCAAAGAGGAGAGAAGCGAAGAAATGGAAATTTTAGGTGTGGAATGGGAAGTGCCCAAATTGCCATTTAAGAGAATAACATACGATGAGGCCCTTGAGATAGTCAGGAATAAGGGCATACAGATGGAGAGGGGAGAGGATTTCTCCGCAGATGCTCTTAAAGCTTTGGGCTCTGAGTTACAGGAATTTTATTTCATAACCAAGTGGCCCTTGGAGATAAAACCCTTCTATGTACTTCCCGATGGCAAATACTCCCACGCCTTTGATTTAATGTATGGGGAGAAGGAGATAACTTCGGGAGCCCAGAGAAACCATAATTATGAGAGTTTGGTGGAAGTTATGCGCACAAAGGGCTTGAATCCTGAGAATTTTGGGTATTACCTACGAGCTTTCCGCTATGGTATGCCACCCCACGCGGGCTGGGGTCTCGGGCTTGAGCGCTTGGTTATGATAATTACCGGTGTGAATAACATAAGAGAATGCGTAATATTTCCAAGGGATAGGACGAGGTTGGTGCCCTAAATATTTTCAAACTCCTTGCGGGGAGCCCGGTAATGGCATTTGGGGCACTCAATCACACCCATATAAGGAAATGTCCAGCCATAACCAAACTTCTTTTTATCCATCTTTGGTGCTTTGAATTCATAGCCACATTTTGGACATTTTAGCATCTTTTTCATTGTTTATCTATAGGGAAGTTAGTATTTCAATGTTTTTCAGAAAGAATCTTTGGACTTCTGAGGTGAAAAAATTGAGAATTGTTTCTAGCGCCCCGGCCGGGATTTGAACCCGGGTCGCGGGCTAACCACAAAGCCCTTTGGGGGTAAAGCACCTTTTTCAAAGGGGCTTTTCGACAGGCCCGCATGATAGGCCGCTACACTACCGGGGCAGCAAAGAGCGAAATGAAAAAGAATATTTAAAGATTTTTGAAAGACGCAATATTTTTATAATCTCTGCGAATTGCCAACTAGAGGGCCGGTAGATCAGCCCGGTAGATCGCCACATTCGCAATGTGGAGGCCGCGGGTTCGAGTCCCGCCCGGTCCATTAAACCCTTTTCTTAAAAAGAAAAGTGTTTCATCCCAAAAGAAATAAGCCCCCTTCTTAAGAAGAAAGGTGCTGCATCTTGCTATACTTGTTCTCTCTCTGAGAGAATTTCAAATGAATGACATAAGAAGGACAATTTACATAAATAATTCCAGAAAGCAAGATAAGGTGTTATTTTTTCTTGCAAAGACATTCAATATTAAAAAAATTAAAGAAATCAGAGAAAGCGCAGAGTGCGCTCCATAATCTCGTATGCTATGTTTATCTCGTCTTCCGTAATTATCAATGGTGGTCTGAACCTTATGCCGCGAGCACCGCTCTTAAGTGTGAGCAAACCATTCTTGTACGCTTCCGCAAAGAACTTATCGCGCATCTCTGTAGTTGCGAGATCAAAGGCATCAAATATTCCGCGACCACGGACATTGCTCACCTTATCTGGATACTTATCCTCAAGCTCGTGGAGCATTTTGAGCATGTAATCGCCCATCTTTGCTGCATTCTCTACGAGCTTATCATCGTGTATTATTTCAAGAATTCTCGTAGCTTTTACCATATCCACGATATTTCCGCCCCAAGTGGAGTTTATTCTGCTGGATACATGGAACACATTGTCCTCCACTTCATCCACCTTAGGTCCTACCATTATACCGCAGACCTTCATCTTTTTACCAAATGCCATTATATCCGGCTGTACATCAAAGTGCTCATGAGCCCACCACTTGCCTGTGGCGCCAACACCTGTTTGAACTTCATCAATTATGAACATCACATCATTCTTGCGGAGAAGCTCTTGAACTTCTTGGAAATACTCCTTGCGAAAATGATTATCGCCGCCTTCGCCCTGTATTGGCTCCATTATGAAAGCAGCTATATCTTCTTGATATTTGTCTATAGCTTCTTGAATTTCCTCTAAGCTCTTTTTCTCTAGTTCCTTAACTTTCTCTAGATTCTCTCCCTCTAGAGGGAATGTTATCTTTGGATTTGTCACGCGGGGCCATTCAAACTTGGGGAAGTACTTTGTCTTATTAGGGTCAAATGTATTTGTTAGGGCAAGAGTGTATCCGCTGCGCCCATGGAAAGCCTCCTTGAGATGGATAACCTTCAATCTCTGGGTGTTGTCCTCTTTTCCATTGGCAATATTCTTGCGCACACGCCAGTCAAAAGCAACCTTAAGAGCATTCTCCACGGCTAAAGCTCCACCCGAGATGAAGAAGAAGTACTTGAAATATGGTGGTGTTGCATACTTGCTTAGAGTATCTACGAATTCTGCATACTCCACCGTGTAAATATCGCTATTTGTGATTTTATTTATAGCCGTTCTCTGCAATTTCTTAAGAAATTCTGGCTCAAACATTCCTGGGTGGTTCATGCCCAGAGCGCTTGTGGCAAAGAACCCGAAGAAATCAAGGAGATATCTGTGATGCCTTGCATCGTAGAGCCACATACCATGGCTCTTGTCAATGTCTAGTACCATATCTAAACCGTCTGTGAGTATTCTCTCTCCTAAAACCTTATGAACTTCTTTAGGGGATATCATAATTGAGGGTATAGCGAGCCGCAATAAATATATTTGGATTAAAAGCAAATCAAGGTAAATATTCAAAAATGTTTTTTCTAACCCAAACCCTTTCTCAGGAACCACCAGCCCGTGCGAATCTCCCAGCAACCAATTTTTAAAAAATTATTCTTTGGGGGTAAAGCCGCTTTCTTTCTAATAAAGAGGCTTAATGCGGGTGCCGGGATTTGAACCCGGGTCAGGGGCTTGGGAAGCCTCCGTCCTAACCACTAGACTACACCCGCTCTATGGGTAATATGGGAAAGGGGATATTAAATTAACGCAGAATTTGCATGGAAAAGCAATTAAACTCATAA
>WAPW01000042.1 GCA_015520565.1 Candidatus Aciduliprofundum sp.
CATGAGCTTGATGTTTATGTTCTCCATAAAGGGCTCAGCATACCAAACTACAACGATGGCTCTCGTGCAAAACTATTGCCGGGCATGGCATTTGCCATTGAGCCCTTTGCCACAAACGGAAGAGGATATGTCACCAATGGTCCAGGAGGGAATATATACATATTCAGAAAGACAAAAAAATTGAAGGAGCCATATGTAAGTATGTTTGAAGAATTTAAAACTCTTCCATTTGCTGCAAGGTGGTGCGAGAAATATGACAATTATGAGAGTATTTTGAAGAAGGGCTCTCTCCTTGGAGTACTCTACCATTTTCCAATATTAAAGGAGAAGAAGAAGGCAATGGTGGCTCAGACAGAGCATACAATAGTACTAACTGAAGATGAGGTTATTGTGACTACGAGATGAGCTAAGAAGCCATTTCCCTAACCAGTTTATCATGCTCAAGCTCATCATCCATTATCTCTCTAACCTCTTTATGCATTTCCTTTGAGATATATACGCAAGTTTCTAAAACCAAACTAGAGTAAACATACATGTAGATTTCCTCTTGTGGCATAAGGCAATCTTTTAATTCTTTTCCATCACACCCTTTCCTTACTTTTTTCTCTATAGAATTAAGGTATTCTTCCATCCCCACACATCCTTTCTTGGCTTTAACTTTAAATCTATTCTCAGCATTCTTGAGAATTTGTGAATAAATATAAGCATGTTTGAAAGAATCCTTGGCAATTTTTGATAAAGTTTTTGAATATCCTCCATATTTTTTACTAAGCTCCGTATAATACTCTCCAATAAGCTTTTCAAATTTTATGCCACAATAGAGCATATCCACTACAGGCCTCTCCAATCCCTTATAGCTCTGCTTTATCCCTTCTTTTATCCTTTTCTTTAACCTTCGGAGATAGGGAAATATAGAGGGCGGATGAAGATATAACTACCCACCAAAGGGCCCAAAATATGTTAATTAGAACTGGATAAAGGAGAGAATGCGTGTAAAAAACTTTAATAGAGCCATAAGCTACGGAGAAAATTAGAAGAATAATAACGGATAAGAAATACCAAGCATACTTTTTATCTTTCCTTTCTTTATTTTTAGGGGTAACACTAAAGGATTTCTTTCTTCTAAATAACCATTGGAAAAAAGCTAGCATGGCGGGATAAAGAGCTATAAACTGGATACCTTGATGATAAATGTACTCTCTGAGCCCGTACCCATACCTTTTCATGGATGTTATGTAAAATATCAAAGAGAGGGAGAATATGGAGCCATAAACTCCCAAATACAATAAGGGATGCACCCCTATGAAGTATATTCCAAAAATTAAAAAGAGAATTGGAGCTAGGATATCCACTAAACTCAAAATTCCCACATGCATCCAGTAAAACACTCCATTTAGGTAATCAAGTATTTGAACAAAAGACATCTTGGCATTCAGCAATTTTCTGAGAGTTTGAAATCCCCCATAGGCCCATCTGTTTTGCTGAATCCAGTATGCCCTTATATTTTCTGGCGCTTCCCCATGCCATACGAGAGGTAAATCAAGGTACTGGCTCTTATAGCCACGCTCGTGCAAGAGAAGTGAGGTATAAATATCCTCTGTAACTGTCTTCTCATACAATCCTCCAATTTCTTTCAAAGATTTTATTCTGTATATCGTTCCACTTCCCAAGCTAAATGCACTCTTGTTCATATGCCTAGCTCTCATAATTGTACGCAAGAAAGGTATGAGTTGAATATAAGCGGATAGTGAAACCATAGAATTCACTCTAGAATAGTATTGGGGTACTTGCACAAACGCAACTTTTTCATCCTTGAAAAATCCAAGTGTGTATTTAAAGAAAGATGGAAAGGGCCTTTGATCAGCATCCAATATTGTAAGAAAATCGTACTCATCTCCATATTTCTCAAGCCATGCATTAATAGCTCCTGCCTTAAACCCCTTCCTCTTATCTCTCCTAAATATCTGGAATCCATACTCCTTTGCATATTTATCCAATTCTTTCCTTATTTTCTCATCTGTTGAGTCATCCAACACAAACACCGCTGTTGGAGCTGCCATCTTTGCAGCAATTGCTGTTTGAACTACTCTCCAAGGATCCTCGTTGTACACTGGAATTACCGCGGCCACCTTTCCTTTAACTTCTGGTATATTTTCAAGGTAATTCTTTAAAAAATCATCATAATTTTTACCTTTTTTCCAGTAAAAAAGAAATAGAGCTGAGAAGAAAAGGGAGATAACTACATCCAATATTACAAAATACCCAAATATCACAGCAGGAGTTCTCAATCCCACTAAATAAATTACCAAGATACTAAGGAACGCAGGAGTCAGAAATATGAGTACATTCTTAGCTCTCATTTTAATTGAATAGTACATTATAAAACTTAAATATTTTCTAAGTTCAGCAAAAAACTTATTAACTTCAAAAACTCATAGGCGTTTATGCTTGACATACTCACAAAGATCAGCATTAGAAATGTGCCCCAAGAGCTGGGTATGCCCGTTATAAAAAATGCTGTTCCTGTGCCCTTGTCTCCTGAAAATTTTCATCCTTTAGAACCCGTGGAGGGTAAAAGGATAGGATTTGTAGATGGGGGAAATAACACAATTTATCTCTCTCCCGGGCAGGCAATTTATATGCTCCGCCTCTATTACTCCATATTTTCAAATGGCCGCAAGGAGGAGTACGGAAGGTACACATACATAGTTGATGCTTACACAAATTTAAATGATAATGCATTTGAACTAATAATTTACGATGTGGACAATTCTGGAATTTTTCCGGAGAATATGAAGATAGGAATGGATGAAATTGACGAGAGAGATAAGATAAAAGCGGTGGGAGCATATCTCCGTAGAATGGG
>WAPW01000043.1 GCA_015520565.1 Candidatus Aciduliprofundum sp.
ATGCTATGGATGTCCAATTAGATATTATGCTTGAAGAAGGTATGCAGGCAAGGTATGAGAGGCATTTGAAGATGCAGAAAATTGTACATAATTGGGTTAAGAAGAGAGGATTTGAATTATTCGCCGAGAAGGGATATGAAAGCGTTACGGTTACAACGGTAAAAAATACATATGGCATATCAATTAAAGAGCTTAGCGACGAGCTTGTAAAGCGTGGATTGCGCATCTCCAATGGTTATGGGGAGTTGAAGGAAAAAACATTTAGAATTGCCCATATGGGTCAGCTAACGCCTGCGGATATTATGGGCCTCTTGGATACTATCGATGAGATTCTTGAGGCAAAGGGGGTATACTGATGAAAGTTGGAATATGCGACCCCATTGCTAAAGAAGGCGTGGAGATATTGAAAAATGAGGGTTTTGAAGTTGTGGATTTAAGTGAAGTACCGAAGGATGAGCTGCCCAATCACATGGCTGATTTAGATGCAATCATAGTGCGCAGTGCCACAAAGGTTCGCAGAGAAATGATTGATGCGGCTAAGAATCTCAAGGCCATTGGTAGAGCAGGTGTTGGGTTGGATAATATTGATGTTGAATATGCGAAGAGCAAGGGAATAAAGGTAATAAACACTCCGGGGGCAACGAGCATAAGCGTTGCCGAGCTTACCATTGGATTGCTCCTTGCAGTTATGAGAAAAATTGCCTATGCAGACCGCGGCATGCGCAATGGTGCTTGGCCTAAGAAGATGTGCAAGGGTATTGAGATGTACGGAAAAACTATGGGTATAATAGGAATAGGAAGGATAGGACGCGAGGTAGCAAAAAGAGCTAGGGCTTTCGGAATGAAAGTGATATATTACGATGTTTATCGTCCAGATGAGGATACAGAAAAGGAGCTAGGTATTGAATTCCGTGATTTAGATACCTTAATTTCAGAGGCAGATGTAATCACTTTGCATGTGCCCCTTGTTCCGGAGACAAAGCATTTGATAAACAAAGAGAGAATTGCAAAGATGAAAGATGGGGCTATAATAATCAATGCTGCCCGTGGTGGTATAGTGGATGAAGAAGCATTGTACGAAGCTCTAAAATCTGGAAAATTGTATGGAGCAGCTTTGGATGTGTACGAGAACGAGCCACTAAAGGAGAGCAAATTATTTGAGCTTGATAATATCGTTCTCACTCCACACATTGGTGCTCAAACAAAGGAAGGGCAAACTCGTGCAGGTATAGAAGTTGCTAAGAAAATTGCAGAAGCTTTGAAATCATAAAGGTGATGGTATGGTGGAAATTAGGCCATTTAAGGCGCTACATTACAACGATGCTTTGATTGGCAAGGATCTTAGCAAGGTAATAACTCAGCCCTACGATAAGATAGATGCTGAGATGCAGGAGGAATACTATGGAAGGCATGAGCACAATTTTGTAAAACTCATTCTTCCCAAGGAGGAAAATAGATATGAGATGGCAGCAAAGAGGTTAAAAGAGTGGAAAGAGGAAAAGATAATTACGAGGGATAAAGAGCCCACAATTTATGTATACACTCAAGAATTTGAATTAAGGGGGAGAAAATACACAAGGCGCGGATTTATAGCTGCAATGCGCTTGCATCCCTTTGAAGATAGGGTAGTTCTTCCACATGAGAAAACCCATAAGGGCCCCAAGGAAGACCGCCTTAACATGCTTCGTGCAACCAAAACAAATTTAGAGGCAGGATTCGTACTTTATAAGGATAATGGGAGAGTGAGGGAAATAATAGATGAGGTTATAAAAAGCTCTCCAGATCTCTATGGTGTGGATGATTATGGCACAATAACAAGGCTTTATAAGGTTAACGATGAGGAGAAAATAAGAACAATTCAAGATGTTCTCAAAGATGAGCAAGTGGTAATTGCAGATGGGCATCATAGGTATGAAACAGCCGTATATTTCCGCGATGAGATGCGTTCAAAAATTCCAAATTGGAAAGATAACAATGCATTTAACTACAGGATGACTTATATGGTTAGCTTGGATGACCCGGGCTTAATTGTACTTCCCACCCACAGACTCCTTGCTAATGTGAAAATTCAGGATGTGCATTGGGAAAAAATAAGAGAGTACTTTTCCGTAGAGGAGATTGATATAAATGAGGCAGAGAAATTTCTTAAGGAGAATGGCAATACCAATGCCTTCGTAGTTTACCAAGATGGAAAGACCTATGGATTGGTGCGAAATAAAGATGTTTCACAATTTATGAATGAAGAGTGGAGCGAAGCATATCGTAGTTTGGATGCTGTTGTTCTTAGGGAAGTAATCTTCAAAATTCTCGGCGTTAAGGATCCAAAGATTGACGAGGATATATATTATGAAAGATGGATTGAGGACGCAGTTGAAAAGGTGGATAAAGGAATTGCAAAAGCAGCATTCTTACTAAATCCCACTCAACCTGAGAAGGTATTGGAAGTGGCAAAGCATTTAGAGAGGATGCCTCAGAAAACCACAGATTTCTATCCCAAGGTAATCTCCGGATTTACTATGATGCCCGTAGATGAGGATGAATTTCTGTGATTTATATATCTCTATATTTTTTTATCTCCCAATCAGTTATTGCCTTTGAGAAATCCTCAATTTCATTCTTTTTCATTTCTATGAACGTATCATAGAGTTCATTACCTAAAGCATATTTCACAAAGTCATTGCTTTCCATAAGTTCTATTGCCTCCTCTAGCGATTCTGGCAAAGATGGGTATTTCTTAAGTTCATTCTCGGGCAGAGAGTAAAGGTCATAATCCACTGGCCCTGGAGGTGCTATTTTCTTCTTTATGCCATCAAGACCTGCGAGAACGATGAGGGAGAAAGCCAAATAAGGATTTGCAGAAGAATCAGCATTGCGTACCTCTATATCCTTCATTCTTGCAGGCACTCTAATTAAAGTGCTTCTATTCCTATATCCCCAAGCCAGGTATCTTGGAGCTTCAAGTCCTCCATTCAAGCGCTTATAAGAGTTTATTGTTGGATTTGTAAGAGCTGTAATGTAAGGCATATGCTCAAGTATTCCCCCTATAAAATATTGTGCTTCTTGGGATATTTCTTCCTCTCCTCGAAAAATATTCTTACCACTCTTTTTCAGAAACATGTGAATGTGCATACCGTTGCCTGCCATCTCCTTTCTCAATTTGGGCATATAGGTCACAGCCATACCCATTTCCTTTGCAATCCACTTTGATGCGAGCTTTGTATATATTGTATAATCACAAGTAAGCTCTACTCCATCAATCCATAAGAGCTCAACTTCAATTTGTCCAGAGGCATTTTCATGGTGATGATACCTTATTGGAATACCCATATCCTGCACGGCTTCACTTACCTTTTTCCTGTATTCAAATGTGGCATCAGAGTAGGGGGGCTCAAAATAATGAGTATTGCTCCTGCCGTTCTCGTTCAGCACGAAAAACTCTAACTCTGGACGAAGTACAGCTTCATAGCCCATTTCTCTCAAAGCCAAATCTGCCTTCTCAGCCACATTCTTTGGGTCTTTTTCAAAGGTATTTTCCTCGTAGTATGTTTTTAAAAGAACCAAATATTCATTCTCCCTCCATGGAATCTTCACAAAGGTTCTCATATCTGGTTTTGCCACCAAATCTGAGCGATTAACTGAGGCGAATCCCGGAATAGAAGAACCGTCAATTCCAATACCATTCTTAAAGAAGGATTCGTAATCTTTCCTTAGGGCTATTGTGTGAATCTTTCCCATTATATCCGTCAAATTTGCGTAGACCCATTCTGTCATAGGTAAGAGGAATACTCTGCCCTATATCAATTTTTGGAAATATACATACAATTTTTCCAGATAAAAATCACTTTCTCAGGAACCATCAGCGTGCTCCTTTACCTCCTGCAACTAATTTTAAAATTATTCTTTGGGGGTAAACGAGCATCGGGATATGCGAGCATGTCTTGCAAAGCGTGACTATGGCACTTATATAATAAGGGAAGAGGGTAGAGGGAGAAACCGTAGGTGTCTCCCCAGTGGGGCCGCCGAGATTTGAACTCGGGTCGCCACCGCCCCAGGGTGGTAGGATGCCAAGCTACCCTACGGCCCCATGCTTTCGGCATCCTCAGTCAAAAGCCATTGTATCGTCTATAAGGTCCACATGGCTCAAAATCATCCTGCGGCAGCAATAGCGTTTTACGCCTATATCATCAAATATTTTCTGTATCTCCTCTGGAGTAGGATCTCTATTCTCTGTCTCCCTTATTAAATTCACTTTATTCACGAAGGCAATATAGTCAGAGGCGATTACACGACCGCAGGAGAAGCACCTTACAGGAATCATCAATTTGATCACCTGTAGGACTTCTGCCTCCTCTTTCTTGCACCGCGACCCAGAGGCAGCTTGGGTAACTTGCGGCGCACATCATTCACCAACAGAGTTCTATCATAACTCTTGTATATTTTCTCAATCTCAGGATCGTTGAAGTATTTCATCAAAGCCCTTGCAACTGCAGTACGGGATGCTTCAGCTTGGCCCATAACTCCTCCACCTTTCACTTTAACATCCACATCCACTTTGTTTGCCTTCTCACCAATAAGTGCAAGGGGCTCCATAACAGTTAGCTTGGCTAATTCGGGCTGGTATATTTCTAAAGGAACATGATTAACACGAATTCTACCTTTTCCCTCTTTAACAACCGCACGGGCAATGGCGGTTTTTCTCTTCCCACTTGCAATAGCAACCTTCATCATATCACCTCAACTTTGCTCCAAGTTGGATAGATAATTCCTTCAGAGTAATAAAACCTTCAAGTTTATTATTTTTTGCATCCTCTATTATTTCAAATTTCTTGCCTTGATACTCTTTGGGTATGCCCATATAAACCTTCAATCTATTATACGCCTCTTTGCCGTGGGATTTTTTCATAGGTAGCATGCCTCTTATCGTTCTGCGTAGTATTCTATCTGGCATTTTTGGATAATAGGGCCCTTTACGCACACTTCCTATATCCCTTCTATCTTGATACCTTTCAATTATTGAGTATTTATTTCCAACTATGACTGCCTTCTCAGCATTTACAATAGTTATCTCTTCTCCATTGAGCAAGCGCTTTGCCACTATGCTTGCGAGCCTCCCAAGAACTGCATTATCAGCATCAATTATAGCCATGCTATCACCCCATTATTCTCACATTGGAGCCTTTAGGATTCTTTCTCATAAGCTCCTTTATTGTCATGGTCTTTCCACCAGCCTGCTCAATCTTTTCCTTGGCACTTGTGGAGAATTTCCAAGCTGCAACGGTGACTTTCTTTGTTAAAACACCAGAGCCAAGAACTTTACCTGGCACAAGAATCACATCTCCCTCATTTGCATATCTCTCTATTCTGCTTACATTTACCTCTGGCCAGACACGCAAAGGTCTCTCAAGACGCTCTGCAATGTCTCGCCAGATAGGCGCATTCTTTTTCTTCGCTTGTATCCTTAGCTCCGTGAGGAGCTTTATTAGTTCAGGATTGTTTTTTGCCATATCTGACTCCTCCGACATTGCAATTTAAGTCGCCATGCCCATACCCTTTATAAATTTTTCTTATACGCAAATATTTATTTAAGAATTCACATTAAGCCCTATGGATTTTGCAGCTATAGAGCGTAAATGGCAGAGAAAATGGCAAGAGGACAGAATATTTGAGCCGAGAGTTGAAAATAAAAAGAAATTCTTCATCACCGTGCCCTATCCTTACATGTCTGGCTCTTTGCACATTGGGCATGGTAGAACATTCACAATGGGTGATATAATAGCCCGTTTTAAGAGATTGCAAGGCTACAATGTTCTCTTTCCCATGGCTTTCCATGTCACCGGCACTCCTGTTCTTGCAATAGCAGATGCCATAAAGGCTGGGGATGAAAAGGTTATAAATTTATACAAAGAATATGTGCGGATATATGAGGATGATGAGAATAGAGTTGAAGAAATTGTAAGCTCTTTTGTGGAGCCAGAGAATATTGCAAGATACTTTGCACAAAAGACCCAGCAGGATTTCATCGGGATGGGTTATAGTATTGACTGGCGCAGGAAATTTCACACTGCAGAGCCAATTTACAATAAGTTTGTGGAGTGGCAATTCAAGAAATTGTATGATAAGGGGGTAATAAAAAAGGGAAAGTATCCTATAACATACAGCATAGAAGATGGAAATCCTGTGGGGGAGGATGATATCGAGGATGGAGACATAAATAAGGTATCTATAATGGAATTCACAGCCATAAAATTTCAGTTTGAGGATGGTTATTTAGTTGCAGCCACATTGAGGCCTGAGACTATATTTGGTGTAACAAATTTATGGTTAAATCCAAATGCCACCTATTGCAAAGTTAAAGTTAGGGATGAGATTTGGTATATCTCAAAGGAAGCAGCAGAGAAGTTAAAGTATCAAAAAGAAGATATTAGTGTTGAAGAATGCATCTTGGGTGAGAGATTCATAGGTAAATATGTGAAAGAGCCCGTAGAGGGGAGAGAAATACCAATTTTGCCTGCGGAATTTGTGGATCCTGATAATGCTACAGGTGTGGTTTATTCTGTTCCTGCTCATGCACCCTACGATTATCAAGCTCTTGTAGATTTACAGAAAAATGAAGAATATTTGAAAAGATTTGGATTGAGCAAAAATGATGTGGAGATAGAGCCGATAAAGATAATTGATATAAAAGGTTATGATATGCCCGCTAGAGATATATGCGAGAAAATGGGAATAAAAGGCCAGAATGATTCAAGGTTAGAAGAGGCAACACAGATAATTTACAAGGATGAATTTTATTCTGGTATCTTAAATGAGAGATGCAAGCAGTTTGCTGGTATAAAAATAAATGAAATAAAGGATGAAGTGAAGAATTGGCTCAAAAGCTTAGGCAAGGCGGATGTGTTCTATGAGACATCCCGCAAGGCAGTCACAAGGAATGGACACAAGGTTATAGTTGCGGTGCTGCAAGAGCAGTGGTTCATAGATTACACGCCATCTTGGTGGAAAGAGCTTGGGCATAAGCTTGTGGATAACATGGTATTCTATCCTTCAAAATACAAGGGGATAATGCATGGCATAATTGACTGGCTTGAAAAAAGACCCTGCGCAAGGAAAAGAGGCCTAGGCACGAGATTTCCTTGGAACAAAGAGTGGATAATTGAGAGCTTGAGTGATTCTACAATCTACATGGCAATGTACACGATAGCGCATATAATTAGGAGAGAAGGTATAAAGGCAGAGCAATTGAAGGAAGAGTTCTTTGATTATGTTTTCCTTGGGAAGAGCGAAGTTTCAGAAGTTGCAAAGTTAACGGGAATAAAGGAAGATGTAATTGAAGAGATGCGTACTGAGTTTTCATACTGGTATCCAAATGATGAGAGACACACGGCTCCTCCGCATCTAAGCAATCATCTTGCCTTTTTTATTATGCACCATGCAGCCATATTTCCAGAAGAGTACTGGCCTCGGGCCATAACTCTCAACGGCTTGATGATTCGTGAAGGCGCAAAGATATCTAAGAGCAAAGGGAATGTTATACCTCTAGCGCATGTGGCTGATAAATACGGAGTGGATTTATTCCGCCTTTACTGTGCTGTAAATGCTGACCTAGATAGCGTTGTTGATTGGAGAGAGAGCGAGATTGCATCTTTGAGAAGAAGATTTGTGCAATTTGTGAATATCTTGGAGGAAAGCGTTGATGCAGAGCCCTTGAAAGAGTATGACTGGTATGATAAATGGCTTCTCTCAAAATTTTACAGAAGATTGAAAGAAAGCGTTGTCCTATTTGATACTTTCAGAATAAGAGATGCCATGATCAATATGCTCTTCCATTTTATGAACGATGTAAAAGAGTATGAGAAATTTGTTGGTGTGGAGAGGAGAAAGAGGATAATAAGAAATGTGATGGATGAATGGCTCTTGATACTCTCTCCTGTAATACCGCACATATGCGAAGAGTATTGGCATAAGATAGGGCATAATACTTACATTTCCTTAGAGAATTTGCCTGAGATAAAAGAAGAATATATTAACGAGGAGATTGAAGCGGAGAAGGATTACCTTGATTCTGTCATATCCGATATTGAGGAAATAATAAAGATTGCAAAAATTCAGCCGCATAAAATATACATTTATACCGCAGAGCCATGGAAAGGGGATATTTTCCGTGCCATAAAAGATGTTTCGCCCAAGGAAGTGATAAAAGAAGCTATGAAAATTAGGAAGGACAAGAGCACTGTTGATTTTGTAAAGAAATTGCTAAAGGAGAAGATTAAATTCGTGGAAATTGATGAGAATGCATTGCTAGAAAGAGAGAAACAAAAGATAGAGAACATTCTTGGTGCTCCTATAATCATAAATTCCGATTACGATCCCAAAAACAAGAGAAAATTCGCTTTACCACTAAAACCTGCTATATACATTGAGTAGAGGGCAGGTCGGTATTCTCTAAAGAAATTTTTCATCTTTCTCCCTCCTCTATCTTTTTGAAAAACTCAACCTTCTTGTGTGCCTCTTCTAGAATGTCCACATCAAAATCGTGATAATACTTCCTTGTGATCCTTGTAGAACTATGCCCTAATTGCCTTGCTACCCATTCTGTTGGGGTTTTAGAATCGTGCATTATCTTTACATATGTGGACCTAAATTTCTTGATATTGAAGTGTTTAATTCCCCTCTTCTCTGCTCTCTTCTTTATTGCAATTAAAAAGCTATTTTCTCCCGGTTCAACGATTTTATCTCTCTTGATAAGGAAAAATAATCTATCTGTTATGTTTTGACCTAAGGAAAGTCTGTAATTCATAAATGCCTCGTGAGTTTTCTTGTACTTCTCCAAGAGCTTCTTTAATCTTGGGTCAAGGTATACCGTTCTAACCTTCTTGAATTTGCCCTTGACTATTATCTGATTCTTGTCCCATAGAATATCATCCCATTTCAAATTTTGAATCTCGCTCTTCCTTGCTCCCGTGAACACTAGAGCCCAGATATAAACTCTGTGCATTAATTCATATATGTTGCTCTCTCCATAGAGATTTAAAAGGGTTGTTAATTCTTCCTCTGTGTAATACTCTTTAGGAGGTTCATCCCTTCTGGGAACTAAATCGTAAAAGTATGCCAAGTTTGGATTTCTGGCCCTTCCTAAGAACCTTATGAGATTCCCTAATCTTTTTATTATGGTGTTTGTTTTTAAATTCTCTTTCTTCTTCATATAAATAAGGTAATCCTCAAGATCTCTAACAGTGATATACTCTGGATCTGGCAGAGTTGTTCTCTTCTCCTTTCTCCAGAACTCTTCAAACTTCTCCACCGCCACCCGGTAATTCTTTAATGTTCCTGGATCCCTTCTTGCTCCAATTGACCTCAATATTTCTCTCTTCTTTTCTATCCAGCTCATACAGCACCACCTAGCTGCACCATTGCAGCATCTCTTTGGGGCTTTCTTCTCATCTTCTCCCATATTTCGGGGTGATAATACCTGAGGTGATTTCTTCGCTCAGAGGAATGCACCACTTCCCCACAGTGCACGCATCTATAGTACTTCCCAGAGCGGTCCAGATAGCACGGGTAGAAGTGCGCCCACAATTCACTTCTTTTCCCAACACTCATCTTCATCACTTCCTTTTATTATATTACTATATTATGAACTCATTACAATTTAACTATAAAACATCATAATATTTATATTTTTGTTTTGCATGGGTGATAATGTGATAAGATGGTGAACTTACAAGGTTATGAGGAGCTGAAAGATACATACAAGCAGGAAGAGATCTGCGATGCTCTATCAAGCACTGTTAGAATAGAGATACTAAAAGTGATGAGAGATTATCCAAAGATAACTGTTGGAGATTTGATAAGAGAATTGGAGAGAAGAGGATTGAAAATGAGCCATTCTGGGATAAGGATGCACATACCCAAGCTGGTTTTTGCAGGGATTGTTGAGCTAACTAAGATAAATGGTAGAGATGCGTTGATCTTGAAAAAGGATGTTAGGGTGTTTGTGAAGGAGGTTGAGAAAGATGAATGATTTGATAAAATTCTCCTTCATCCTGAGTGGAGGAGAGCAGATAACGAGAACAATGGAAATAAGAGGAATGGATCAAGAGGACATGGTATCTCTCCGCAGATACGGAGAGAGGTATGTAATTCAAATTGGACCCCATGCTATAGATCTCCCAGCAAAGCTAATGAAGGAAATGGTAGAAAACATGCTGCTCACATACCCAGAGGATGAGGACCTAGAGGATATCATCATTACTCTTGCCCAAGACAAGCCGTGGCTGTTTGAAAAACTGCGCAGGTAATCTCAGAGCATTCTGCTCTTTAAATCTCTATATGCTTTTTCTCTACTTTTTACCTCTAAAACTGTAACTTTCTTGAGATCATCATTAACAAGGTAGATTACCCTATAATCTCCTATTCTCACACGATAAACATCTTTCAGCCCTTTTATCTTCTTAAGATCATGCTCTTTAAAAGGATACGGAGCGTATTGAAGATTGATAATTAAATTCAAAACCTTATCTCTTATATCTTCCGGCAAGCTCTTTATCTCTTTCTGGGCCTTGCGATGTATCTCAACTCTGTACATTTAAATCACGGAGCAACTCTTCCAAGCTCACTGTATCTCCATTC
>WAPW01000044.1 GCA_015520565.1 Candidatus Aciduliprofundum sp.
AATGTCAAAAAATACAAGCCAAAGATAATAGTTGGTGGAGAGGCCTCTTGGCAATTTCTTGATTTGCATATGCAAGAGAAGTTGGGAATAGATACTGTGGTTATAGGAGAGGGAGAGAAGGTAGTTGGCGACTTGTTTAGAAAGGCCATAAATGGTGAAGATCTCCCTAAAATGGTAAATGGTCCACCTGTGGATGCCGATGAAATCCCTCCAATAATCACACCCGCCATAGCTGGTGAGGTTGAAATCACTAGGGGTTGCGGTCGTGGATGCAAGTTCTGTACACCTACACTACTAAAATTCCGCTCTATACCTCTAAAAACCATACTTACTGAGGCAGAATTTAACTTAAAGCATGGTGCTAAAAGAATCGGTCTACACTCCGAAGATTTCCTGAGATATGGCTCAAAAACATTGATACCCGATGAGGATAAGCTTCTAAAATTATTTGAAAGTGTCAGGAAGGTAACTAAAAAGTACGATGCTGAGATAGGAGTTGATTTTGTAACAGCAGCATGCACAATGACAAAACCAAAGCTCACTGAGAAGATAGGAACAGAGTATGTGAATGTCGGAGGCAAAAAGAGCATTATGGAAATGGGCATAGAAACAGGAAGCCCAAGATTAATAAAGCTAATAATGCCTGGAAAAGTTCTGCCATTCAAGGCTGAAGAATATCCCGAGATTGTTGAGCAGGCAATAGGAGTTCTAAACGATTCTGGATGGCCTGTTGTGGGTACCATAATAACAAAATTGCCACAGGAAACAGATGAGGATGTTATAAAAACTCTTGAGCTATTGGATAATATTAAGGACTTGGATGTCGTGCCCTTCGTGCTTCCATTCATACCCATGGGCCAGTTTAGAGGCAGAGAAATGGTGATGCTGAGGGAAATTTTAGAGGATGATTTGAGAAGAGAGCTATTCATAAAAGGACTTGAAAAAGCAATAACCCAACTAAATAAAGATACCAGAACAATTACTAACCGCATAAGTAAGAGCGTTCTTCCAAAATTAGCTCTAATATTTGCATTTAGATACGGCTTAAGAAAAATAAAGAAGATAGAAGAAATGGATCATGAGGGGATAGAAGAGTACCTAGATAAGCTTGAGAAAAAAGCCGCCGCCAAAACATAATTTAACTCAATTTTTTTAATGATCTTTACCTTATTGAAAGATTGCTGTTAAATATGAAATGATTTTGATTGATTCTCTCATCTTCGTATCTCTTTCTTGCCCCCCTCCATCTCCTTGACAAACCCTTGTATATGCAATAATCACATTCCCTTTTGGATTTTCTATCCACTTCCGCTCCAATATAAACCTCAAAGCTTCCTTTCAACTTTCTTTTACCATCTTTATTGCTTTTCCAACTTGCTTTGCTACATATCTTTTTACATGCTTGTACAATTTATCCTTCGTTTCCTCGTCATAATATCCAGAGTCAAGAATTGCAGCATACAGGAACTCGGTTATTTTCTCTCCAAATTTGATTATTTCTTCTTTCTCGTGCAATGCATACATCTCCTCAATCATTGCCTGCAAATTGTTAAATTCTTCATCGGTAATTCCTCTCCTCATTCCGAGCTCTTCCTCAGGGTATCCCTGCATAAAATGGGTGTAAATGATTTCATCATCTCCTCTCTTCCTTGGTTCTCTTTTCTTTATCCTATCTTTGAATAATTCTTCGTGCATATCATATCTTAATTTGAATATTCTATTTCCATCAAAAGATTTCAAAACCAAACCCTCAATGCATTCATTATTCGGCGAGCTCTTTTGCATCCAGTTTAGGACCTCATGCAGGTTGTGGAATTTTCCTGCCGAGCCGGTATAGTTGAATCCATATTTCTCTATTAACTCCAATTTCTCTTTGTATCTCAAAAATCTATGCTCTTCCTCTCTACTTAAATCCATTATATCAAAGATCAAGTAATCAAGCTCAACGCTTTTGCACCTCGCCATAGTTTTCTTTCCTATGACTTCTCCGCATAATACAAGATCGGGATTTTCATCAAAGAATCTCGTCAATTTATCCCCGTAAAAATCAACAATCATGTCTCTTGTTTTATCGTCCGGTCTGCCTCCACGAAGCAATGATACTATTTCTCCATCAAATTGCAGGGTTCTTACATTGTATCCATCCCATTTAAATTCGCCTACCATCTCCGTGGGAAATTTTTCCATAGGGTGTATCAGCTTGGGATACGGAGGAACAATTAGAGCTCTTTCTCCTCTAACAAGCTTAACCCGACCTCTGCCTGACATTATCGTGTATTCCATATACTCACCCATTATCCTACCGACTCAAAAATTATCTTTCCTTCTTTCTCTTTAAATGTGATGTTGAAGTTGTCAAATACGTCCAAGCGGCCAAGCAAGGGTGGTACTTCTTCTATCAATGCCCATGCAACCCTTGGCTCTAATTCTACATCTCCTATTCTCATCTTGACCTTTGTAAGTATTGTGGGCACACCCTTTCCTGTCACTCCTTGAAACGATAACAAATTTTCTTCCTTCATCTCAAACCCAAGATATCTTCCCACACTATAAGGTATTATAGTTATGTCTGCACCAGAATCTATGAAAGCTTCATACTTTATCCATCTACCTTTTCTAGTTTGAAGGTGGATGTCAGCTATTGGTCTATATATCTCTCCAAGTACTTTTGATTTCATCTTGCGGTAGTGAAAAGTTACCATTTACACCCCTCATAAAACTAGAATATCATCAGTTGGAACTTTTGCAAGAGTTATCTCCTTATTTGGGTATTTTTTCTCTGCCTCTCTCATCACAATATCTGCTCTATCTCCACTGGCCACAACTTTACCATCCACTATTGCTATCCACTTGCCTGCATATTCGCTCAAATCCGCATTTATGTAGAACTCGTAGTTCTTGTCCTTGATCTCATAGCTCATATTTTACACATTCCCCACTCTATTTTAAACTTTTCTACGCACATCCATACCTCTAAGTTCAAAACCTACTAAAATTTGTAGAAATAAACTGAAAGATGAGGCTCTTGGATAGTATATTTACTTAAAAATAGTACTAATTTTATTTCCAAGCAATCTTTTCTGCCCTAGATTGAATTTTAGATATAAGCTCAACAAGCTCTCCAATATCTTCTATCCTATAATCTCCCTTATCCATTCTCACACCCACCGTTATGCATCCTGCTCTCCTGCCTGCCATGATGTCATAATCGTAATCGCCCACCACTATACATTCCTCTTCCCCAACATTGAACTTTTCAAGCAAGTACCTCACCGCATCATCACTTGGCTTGGGCTCAAACTCATCCTCTCTAGTTATTATAGCATCAAACTCTTTTGCATAATTTCCAAGTGCAATCATCGTGGCCTCTCTACAGTTTCTAGTTAGTACAGCCTTCTTTATTCCTCTCTTCTCCAAATAATCTAAAACTTCGGGCAAATCTTTTGCAATCTTGGCTTTCTTAGCCCTTCTTATCTCCTCTCTTTTGAGAAGGCTCAAATACTCCTCACCCTTGGCTTTCAAAAACTCGTAAAGGTGCCTAGGCGCTTCCTCTATTCCCATCTCTCCAAGAATTCTCTCACGCATCTCTGAGAAAGGGATTGTGTTCTCAACAATAGTATCATCAAGATCAAATATTACCAGCTTTATTGCCACAGCAATGCCATATATTTTGGTAATTTAACATTTTGCAAAGCATCTTATTTTATAAAATAATTTTTATAGCATAGTTTTAAATACTAGCACCGTAGTAGTAAATATGGGAGGTGAGAAAATGAAAGATGAAAAAGAGAGAATAGCAGAGATATACGAAAGGCTCTCAAAGGAAAATATAGATATGCATTCAGAGAAATTTCCAAGCATAGTCAGAGAACATGGATTTGAGCATGTGCGCACCGAAGAGAATGGTGCATTCATCCTCCAAGATGTGCAAACTCGCAAATATTTCCGCGTAAAGAGTAAAGAAGATTTTGAAGAAATAGAGAGACCTTAAGCAATTTGGGGGCTGAGCTAGCAACTCAACCCTCATCCCATAACTGGATTTAATCATCGCATAACTCTCTTACAATTCTTCCATCTGGAAGCATACAATCCTCGTGATACTCGCCCCGCTCTTCCATCTGATAACGAATACAGCTTTCCCAATCACCTCTGCAGTAAAGCTCTATCCATTTTCTATCTAATTTCCCCTCTTTGTAATATCGCACCATGGGACAGCAGCACATCCATTTACAGTTATTTTTGAAAATTCCCAATTTTCTGTAATGCTCTTCCAAAATGTCTCTCTTAGATTCATCGTAAAGCAAGGTAGATGGATGCTCAAGAGGATAGATCTTAACTTCTCCAGTCCATATTAATTTTCCATACACAGGGGAAGAATTAACATTATACTTTTGAAAAATGTACCTTGTGGCAAAATAGCCGAGGGGGACAAGTATCTCAGGATTTACAATTTCAATCTCCCTATCTAAAAAATAACTGCACGCAGAAATCTCTTCCTCTTTCGGCTTTCTGTAATTTGGAAGGAAGCACTTTATTAGATTTGTCATGTAAACTTCCTCTCTCTTCAACCCTGCAACATACAAAAGTTCATCCAATACCTTTCCAGTTGGTCCAACAAACATTTTTCCCGTATCATCCTCTTTCTCTCCAGGAGCTTGTGCTATTAGCATGAGCTTTGCATCTAAATTTCCCTCTCCCACAACAGCATTCTTTCTACTTGCATGTAGCCCGCATCTTTCACATTTTCTTATCTCTTCGTTTAGCTCTTTCATCCTCTTCTCTTTTGACATATTTGGCACCTCTAGATTTTTTATCTTCTCTTTTTGAAGTATATTGCTAAAAGTAGCAAAATAACCACAATAAAAGCAATAGCTGTAATATAAACATATGGAAACCCACTATTCTCTTTGATCTTCCAAACAAAAGGATGCTTTAGAGGCATGTAATCTGTATTATTGGCATCTATCACATAGGGATAATCAACTATGCCATCATTGTTCTTATCGTTTGTATCGTTCTTATTAGCCCACCATTCCCAGTAATTGCCATATTTACCATTATCCCAGTAATTACGATTGGTCTCTGGTTGAGTGAGCGGTGGTAATCCCTCTGAGGTTACGCACACCAACTTTGAGAAATCTATATAGCCGGGCATCGGACCTTTGTACATGAAATTGTTGAGGTATATGCGGTTACCATAAGAATTAGAGAGTGAGAGATAACACACAGCTCCCCAGTTTAAAGATACGTTTAGAAAATCCTTTAAAAGAAGCGTAAAATTATTTTCCTCTATCAAATTGTTATTGGACACTTCCAAACTCAACCCTACACTCTTGAATTCAACATGATTTCTAAATATTATGGAATTGGCAACTCCAAAGAGATATATTCCAGATTGATTAAGCTTGTTGTAGCTTATATTCACCTTTGAATAATAGATGTGCTTGTATGTTAGTGTTCCATTATTAAACTCATAATATCCACGCACTACTATACCTAGCCCGTTATTTATAGTGTTATGAGTGATATCAACGGATGTGGAGTTATATACATATATAGAGTTATAAAAATGTCCATGAGATTCAAGTAGATTATTTTCTACCTTAATTTTTTTAGAGTTGAAAATAACAATGGTGGCATAATAAATCTTATTGCTCTTAATCACCACATTTTTAGAGTGAACCACATTAATTCCTAAGCCGCCAAGCACCCAGCAATCAGAGAGTTCTACATATATGGTGATATTGTGCAAAGATATATCCCCATTTCCCCTAGGTTGGAATATCATTATATGCGATATCTGTATCGGTGAATCCTTAGTGCCATTTCCCTTCCAGCCATATATAGAAGCATAGTTCAGCAATTCCCCATTGCCCCTTATATCCAAGGTTCTAAAGTCCTTATATCCAGAGGGCCTCCAAGGTTTTAAGAATGGAAAGCCAAGATAGGCAAGCATAGCAATGTGCGCATTAAAGTAAGTTTTATTCGCTGTAACTGTGCGTATATAATCTACAAGAGCCTTGCCAAAGCTCATTCCTTCTCCAATATCCATATTATAATAGAGCAAAGGTTCTGGAACCCCCTCAGCAGTGTAAGTAAGCACTCCCAGAGATTTAGAGTTTTTACCCATAATCAAATAATTCGCAATTGCACCCCTCTCAAACGAGGCAGCATAGCAACTAAAATCCGTATAAAAGAGCGCATTTATGTGCGCTAGCTCCTCTGGATACACTTTCTCATATCCTCTTGGTGTTTTAATAATATAAGATTTACCATCTGAGTGGGCAATGAAATAAGCATAAGCATAGTTATTTGATAAGAATTTTAAGAATGTGGTGGAATTGGTATTTTGGTCCACAACTTCTTCTCCAATATAAAGGGAGGTTAAAGATGATTTTATTTTATCATCCAAATAGAGAAAATCGTCATCAATAAAAGCTCCACTTTGAACTCTAGGATAATATTTTCCATCAATATAATCTATTGTCTTATCTATATATTCCTTAATCTGTGTTACATTGTTTCCATCCTCATCCGCGGACCTCACTATGCCTACCCATATCTCGGGAGAATAGTTTCCAGAAGGTGTGTCAATTATGCCATCTCCATTGGTGTCTTTCCACTTACCATCCAAATCCATGTAGTAATAGGGAAATTCTATAACATCTCCAATAGCTTTATCCTCGTACCTTGCCAAAGGCACATTGCCTATGAGCACCGCACCCTTTATGGATTTGGACTCATACTCCTTCTTTATCATCTCCCTTATCTCTTCTGGATTCTTCCCACTAACATTTTTGATGATGAAATAGTAAAAATAGTGGGCATTTTGCATCGCTCCCTCCAAAGAGTTCAAGATAGGGATTACCTTTTGGTAAATTGTAGAATTGACAAGCGCTAAAATTGGAGTCAAATAGGCAGGAGCTTCATAATTTTCAAAACCATTAAAATTATGGTTCTTAGAGGTGCCACCGAAAACATAGAAAGTTGAGTGCATAATCAAAACGACTAGCAATATAGAAAGTACAGCTCTCCATTTCATCACTTATCAAATACGGAAATAATATAAATTTTTTTATCAGCTTTTTGAAACTAATCGCTCCCAGCCATTAACAATCTTAGAAAACCAAGAATATAGAGTGCCACGAATAGCGTAAAATGTAATTGATACTAAGAGCGCTACAACAAAGCCTCCAATTATGTCCAGAGGAAAATGCACACCACAAAACACTCTTGCATAGCCCACGAGAGCTGCAAGAATAACTAATGCTGTGCCAGATTTGTACTTTTTGAAGAATAAGAATGGGAGGGAGAAGGCAAACATCACCGTTGTATGGTCACTAGGAAATGAGCTATCTGCTGAGTGGTGAATTAATGTGGTGCCCAAACCCATTGCAAAGGGCCTAGGATGGTAGTAAACTGCGCTTATGCCCATGGAGATTATAGCTGCAACGAGAATTGTGAAAAATAGAAACAATGAGAATTTTTTATCTCCCCTCTTTGCAAACCAGAGGTAGAGTATAATTATGGGAACTATGAAAATTATGTACTGTGCGAAAAAAATCATAAATGCGTCCAAATATGAATTCTTACCTGCAAGGGAGTTTATGGCATTGAAAGCATGTATGTTCCACCCTTCAAGAGTCATTATAATTATAATATAACTTGGCTATTTAGATATTTCTACCCTTTGATTTTCAAAAAATAAAATCTAGAACTAACAATAATTTTTTATATTTTGGTAAAATGATGAATAAATATGAATGAACATCACATAGGATTTATCGCCTTTGAAAATTCAATTGAAGTACTAGAAAAAAATATCGGGTGGAAGGGGTGGATGGGGGGTGTAACAGTCTATCAGAACAACCTCGCAAAATACCTGATTAATAATGGGAATTTTTATGTAAAAATTTTAAACATAAACTCTTCTGGAAAATGTAAAGTACTGAAAAAGCAAAAATATGAGATAATTAGTATTAACCGAAAAAAATTCAAGCATGATTTTATAAATGTTCCTTATTCTCATTTTATAGAACCTTTTTATAATGCTTTGCTCGCTACAAAATTCCTTAAAGACGTAGATATATTTCATTTTAACAATTTTGCAGATGCTGGGTTGATGAAATTTGTAAATCCCAAAGCCCATGTAATTTACACGGTACATGGCAGGTTATTGCCTAGAAACTCATTGTATTATCTATCTCCTTATTACAAAATCGAAGATCGGTTTTCATTAATTAAAATGAAAAATTCGGTTAAACACTCTGATGCCATAATTACAGTAGACTCTGCAATGGATAAAGAATTATATCAATTCGCAAAAAAATATAATAAGAGAATATTTCTCATACCCAACGGCGTAGATATTGATAAATTTAGTCCAAAAGTATCGGGAGAGCATATAAGAGAAAAATATAACATTCCTGATTATGCCATAGTTATTATATCAACCAGTAGGTTTGCCTATCAGCGGCGTATTGAAATGCTCATTAAGGCATTTGCCAAAATTAATAAAGAATTTGACAACACATACCTACTACTTGTAGGAGACGGTCCCAGAAAAAATGAATTTATACAGCTGGCAAAGAATCTCAAAATAGAAAAAAATACGGTTTTTACTGGTGCAATCCCAAATTGGAAATTGCCCAATTACTACGCTGCAGCGGATATTGCATTTAACAGTTTTACGGATGTGCCCATTGTTGATTCTGTGATTCATACACCTTCCCTTAAAAATTCCATAGAAAAAGTACATACCATCTCAATTAATTTCTCAACCGTTGAAGCTTTAGCCTCTGGTTTACCCGTAATAGCTGTGGTTAAAAAAGTATATGGATATAAAAATATAGACTATGAATCTATTAAGAATGATTGTGGAATTCTTATACCTAGTGATGATTTAAAAGCACTTACAAATATGTTAAAAACACTTATACATAGGCCATCTCTCAGAGAACAGATGAGTTTAAATGCTAGAGAAATAGCAGTAGAAAAAAGAAATATTCACTCTACAATGAAGAAAACTCTAAAAGTATATGAGTATGTGCTATCCTAATAGATTCAATACTCTTTATTATAAAATACTCCACCTTCTGCACCAAACATACATAGGATTTAGATTGCAGCAAGAACTGTGAAAAATAGGAGTAGCAAGATCTTTTTATCTCCCATCCTTGCAAACCAGAGGTATAGGATAATTATGGGAACTATGAAAATTATGTATTGTGCGAAAAAAATCATAAATGCATCCAAATATGGATTCTTACCTGCAAGGGAATTTATGGCGTTGAAAGCGTGTATATTCCACCCTTCAATAGTCATTATAATTATAATACAACTTGGCTATTTAGATATTTCTACCCTTTGATTTTCAAAAAATAAAATTATGTATTTAAATCATAGCTAATATTTGAAGCGATGTTTTTAAAAATGCAATGGAATTATTTAATTTTAGACCCGAGGTGAGTATCATGAAAGGAAACTATACTCAAATACCCTTAGTAAATTCCCTAAAATTCTCCCTCAAATACCTCAAAAATCCATGGGCTATGATTCCTATCTTCTTAGATATGCCCACAAGGGTAGATATAAAATGGAGCAATGATGGTGGCATAGTTCTAAAAGGCAAATCTGATTTTTGGAGATTGAGAGACATTGCTCTAAATGGCTGGGAAATTTTAGATACAAAAAATGGAGTTGTTTACTTAAAAAAGAATGATATTGTCTTAGCTGCATATCCTAATCAGATAGGTGTGGTAAATGAGCCCTTGGAGAAATATTATAGAATTTTTGATTTCTCCAACAAAATTGTTCTTGATGTAGGAGGATTCATCGGCTATTCTGCCACATTATTCTCCAAGTGGGGTGCGAAAAAGGTAATTATCTATGAGGCACAAAGGGAGAATATTCCCTTCATAAAGAAAAATCTAAAATTGAATAAAATAGATGGCGAGGTTCACAATCTCGCAGTTGCAGATAAAGAGGGGTACATAGAGCTCAGCTACGAGGAGCTTGGCACCACATCATTTGGATTAGGAGGAGATAAAAAGTATAAAGTTAGGGCTATCTCAATCTCAAAAGTTCTTTCTTCTCATATTGATATTGCAAAATTTGATTGTGAGGGTTGTGAATATTCCTTGCTCTCGGTTCCATGCAAAACCCTGAGAAATGTGCCAAGATATGTAATTGAGTACCACAGAGGATTTGAGAGCTTGAAAAAGAAGTTTGAAGAATGCGGATTTAAAGTCCAAAAACTATGGAAAATAAAGGATGGCATAGGTGGTTTTAAAGCGGAGGTGAGAGAATGAAACATTCTATATGCTCAACAGTTTATAACAATGCTCCAAGATTAAGGGCGAGTTTAGATTCAATTCTTCAATACATTAACCCTGAAGAATTTGAAATTGTGGTGGTAGATAGTAAATCCACCGATGGAACTTTGGAGATACTTAAAGAGTACGCTAAGAAATTCCCAAATTTCAAAATAATAGTGAGAAAATGCACTCGCGGTAAAGGAAGACAGATTGCATTTGAAAATTCATCAGGAGAGTATATAATCCCTGTGGATTTAGATACCATTTATACAGATAAATGGTGGGAGTTAATTAAAGCATACGAAAATTGGGAAGGTAAAGGTAAATATGCATTACAAGCCATATATTCTGGCATTTATCCTAGGCATCTCTTGGAGAGAGTAGGTGGCTGGAGAGATTTGCAGTATGCAGAAGATTTTGACCTCTGGTGGAGATTGATTGAAATAGATGCTTTCAAATGGTATCCTCTCATCACTGGATACAATTGGGAAGAAAAGGAGCCAGAAAAGAGACAAGCTAAAAATATATTCAAAATTATTTATAGAAAATATTTGAATGAGAGAGACAGGTTCATTGCAAGACCAGAATATTCTATTAAAGCAAGATTGGAGCAGATAAAAAGTTTGACCTCTAAGAAAACATATTACTCTTTTTGGATCCCTCTGGTAACATTCTCAAAATTTATCGCAATATTAAAAGGTACTTCTAAAAGAGACCCCCAGCTTGTTGAATATCTCTGGTCAAAAAATATAGTTGATTTCCACATTTCCAAGAATCTTTGGTATAATTTTATACCATTTCCAACTACGCGTAAGATTAGAAACTATACCATAGGAAGAGCAAAAGGGGTGAGAGTATGAATATACTCTTCATAGGCAACCCATCTTCAACATTTATAAGAAGAGACCTTGAAATGCTCGCTAGGCATTACGATATAATAAATCTAGTACCACCAGAATCCAAAAAAGATTGGGGAGGATATATATCAAAAGTCAAAAAGTTCATACAAAATTCCTCCGTGTCCATTGGCTGGTTCGCTGGATGGCATACATTTCCCCTGGTGCGCTATGCTAAAAAATATGGTAAGAGTTCAATAATAATTGTGGGCGGCTATGATGCAGTTTCTTTCCCAGAGATAGGATACGGAGCATTTTCAAATAAAAAAGAATCAATACCTGCAAAGTATGTACTAAAAAATGCAGACATTATTCTTCCTGTAAGCCAATACCTCCAAAAAGAGATAATAAAAAACGCAAAAATAAAGGGAGATAACATATTTTCAGTGCCCACCGGCTATGACCCTAATTTCTGGAAACCAAATGGAAAAAAGGAAAATATGGTGCTGAGTGTATCTGAAGCTAAAAATATTAAAAGAGTTAAATTGAAAGGTCTTGATACTTTTGTAAAATCTGCAAAATATGTGCCTGATGCTAAATTCTTGGTAATAGGGATAGAAGGTGAAGCAAGAAAATATCTAGAGGGAATAGCACCAAAGAATGTAGAGCTAATTGGATATGTAAAAAATGAGATGTTGCTCCCATATTACCAGAGGGCAAAGGTGTATGCCCAACTTTCATTAAGCGAGGGTTTGCCAAATACCCTATGTGAGGCAATGTTGGCAGGAGCCATACCTGTAGGCACTAATAGAGG